>CBFHRN010000145.1:0-1068 GCA_965658275.1 Croceimicrobium sp. | reverse complement strand
TTATTGTAACAAACTAGAATAACAAACAAGCCTCGGTTCGCCGGGGCTTTTTTATTTGAAATCGGATATGACAGTATTGATAACAGGCGCAAGTCGAGGCATTGGACGAGAAACGGCTCTTCAATTCGCAGAGGCAGGTCATCAGGTTTGGGCAGTTGCACGAAGTGAAGCAGCTCTAATGGAATTAGTAAATAGTAGTTCTAATATTAGAAGCCTGGTATTAGATCTCAATGAGATTGAAACTGCCTCTGAAACGATCTCCGATGCTTTACCAGAACTTGATTTATTGGTTCACAATGCTGCCGCATTTATTAATAAGCCTTTTTCGGCGATGCAGTATTCGGATATGCAGTCGGTGTACCATACTAATGTGTTTGTGCCTTATTTCCTTACCCAAGCTCTTCTGCCTAAAATGAATCAAGGCGCTCAGGTTTTGGCTATTTCGAGTGTAGGTGGAGTAGGAGGCTCTTTAAAGTTTCCTGGCTTATCAGTTTACAGCAGTTCAAAAGGTGCGTTAAACATTTTAGTGGAATGTTTGGCTGAAGAATTGAAGGGAAATGGTATTTCTGTCAATGGGTTGGCCTTAGGTTCCAGCTCTACCGAGATGTTTAAAGCAGCTTTTCCGGACCTAAACGCTGCTACAACACCCGCGGAAATGGCTCGTTTTATAGTCAACTTTGCCTTAAATGCACCAGGAATGGTGAATGGAAAGGTCTATCC
This sequence comes from Croceimicrobium sp., assembly GCA_965658275.1. Classification (GTDB taxonomy): domain Bacteria; phylum Bacteroidota; class Bacteroidia; order Flavobacteriales; family Schleiferiaceae; genus Croceimicrobium. Next base: position 348 of record CBFHRN010000145.1, on the reverse strand, counting down.
AGTGAGCTCTCAAAACCCTTAGCGTAAATTATTCTTACGCTGAATCAGTCACTTGCGCCGTTCTGCGAGAAAAATGTTCACGACCTTTTGTTGAAATCTAAAGCCGTAGTATATTTGCCGCCCGTTTCCACATAAGGAAACAATGTTCTTAAAACGGTTGGAAAATTTTACGAAAGGTTTATTGTGAGTAAAAAAACTCACCGTATATTTGCCGACCCGTTTCGAAGGAAATGGATTTTGAAAAAAGTTCTTTAAAATTTTGTGATTAAAGGGAATCAGACTGTTAAAGTCTTGATTTACAGCAAATTCACAAAGTCAAGAAAAATTTTCAAAAACGCATTGTGGTCA
>CBFHRN010000144.1:0-1263 GCA_965658275.1 Croceimicrobium sp. | reverse complement strand
TATTATTTGAAGAGGAAAGTAGTGCCTTTAAATTAGGGTACCTATAGTCACTATGCTTATCCCGACTTTCAATTAGTGAACGTAAAGCTTTTCGGTCCACGATCGTCCCCCCGCTTCTACTTCAATCAAGTAGACCCCCGCTTTACACTTAATCGGTATACGCCACGAGCCCGCTTTGGGCGCTAAGGTTTGGAACAATACCCTTGCGCCCATAAGGTTGCGGATCTGCACTTGCACAGGACTTGCTAAAGGCGCAGCCCCGACATACTGCAATTGTATATAGTCGGAAACGGGATTTGGACTAAGCGTCCAAAGCGGGGCGCGGCTTTGCCACTCCTTAAGATTGATATTCACCGAAGTGGTAAGCACATCGCTGGAGGGCGAACCGTAATTACAGCTGCCCGAAAATGCTTTTATAAAAAACTGGCTCGGATACGGAAGATTGAAATAGGAAGCCTCTAGGCTATCAATATCGTAAATACTATCCAAGGGTATAAATGTGCTTCCTAGGGCCCGCTGATAGATCATATAGCGATGAAAAGGTGCTGCGGTAGGAATGGCCGCTTTCGTCCAACTCAAGCTCACATAGCCACTGGTATCGGCCGAATCAATCTGCAAAGCAGGCGCCGTAGCCGGACCAGGATACAAATCAATGAATAGGCTTAGCTGATTAAGTTTGGGGCTAGGGCATGCATTATCGCTGGCTTGAAGGTGAAAAATATAGCTGCGCGGACTCTGAGGCTGGGTGTTAATCATTGTACAATCGGGCCGCCACTTAAAATTATAAGTCTTCGCAAAAGTGCCGCAAAAGCCATTGCCTACATAAGGTAGAATGGTAGCGCAGGAAGCACTGGCACAGCCTGTATCTAAGCTGTAGTTACTGCTATTCAACTGACTCGAAATGGCCGATAAACAAACCACCTGCGGGGTCCCATTGAGATTAAAATCGAAGTCGATTGTGGTGATATCCAGATCGATGCTATCCCCAGGCATCAAGGTGATGCGATACACGTTCCCACTAGACATTAGGGGTGTGCTGGTATTGGACAGGAGCGACAAGCTGGGTTTGTTATTATTAACCACTGCTGCGGGGGCACAAGAGGCCGAATCGGGAACGACCAGCGCTAATTCCCGCATGACCTCTCCAATTAATTGGCCATCTCGGTATTCTTTCGCCTGTAAAGCACCGTAGTAATTTCCGGGGCCGGCATCGTAAAACTCCATCGATACCAATCCCGTTTGTGGATCGACCACCAAGGGACC
>CBFHRN010000143.1:0-1445 GCA_965658275.1 Croceimicrobium sp. | reverse complement strand
GTCTCATTGAAGACCCCACCTTCCAGGCCTGGAGGACCCAACGAGGATGCCGAAAATCGAAAGAGTAGGCGTGAACTATTTAATACAAATCATTATGAAAAGGCAGCTTGTCTTAATTGGAATCGTCTTTGCCGCAATCGCCTGCAGTAAAGAAGAGCCCTCCTTAGAAGAAAGTCATATTAAGAAAACAACAGATCCTGTTATTGAGTATTACTCACAATTTGGTGACGTTGAGAGGATGGGAGAAGAATACATCGGTCAATCGAACCAAAAGTGCTCTAACTACAGCGCCATCTATCAACTTATACCGAAGCATGGCTCCTTTGCAGGTCAAATCTGTGAGATATACCGATTCACGAGGTATGAAGATATTTCGGGCCCTTGTGATGACTCCTACAATCTTGCCAAAAAAGAAGAGCAGTTTGGAAATATCAAATACATCCATTGTCCTGATGAGGGGAACAACTGTAAAACATTGGATATGCCCTGGGGCTGTTCCCTAGTTTTTTGTGATGAAAATGAAGTAAAATAACAAAGTAGCCCTATGCGAAATATAGTTTTAACCATGGTATCATTCATGATCATTGCCACTAGTTGCAGTAAAACTGAATCGGACCGCTCACTAGCAAATCCCATTCGTAAGACAACTGATCCTGTTATTGAAAAGTACGCTGAAATGGGTACTATCGTAAAGGCAGAGGAATCGTTCCAAGCGTCTCTACCCTATTGCAATCCACCTTTAGGCATATACCTTTTCACGCCTCAGTCTGGGCCCTTTGCTGGTGAAATCTGTGAGATATACAGATACACGACTGAAAAGGAAATTAATGGCCCTTGCGGCGATGAATTTATATTTAAATATGAAGAGAACACCTTAAATGGTGAAAAATTCATTGACTGCCCCAATGATGGCACTAACTGTTACACCTTTCAAGGTCCAGCTTCCTGTGTGATCGTGTATTGTGACGAAAATGAAGTCAAATAATCTGTTCTAATCTTTTAAAGGAAGGGCTCTTGAAGACGATCCAGGGAAGAGTCCTTCCTACCTAATTCCCACCACAGCATGAAACCCTCAATCCACCTAAGCCTAGCAGCGGTCCTTATTGTAATGAGCTTTAGCCAGAGCTGCCAGAACCACACCAAGGTTCCTGAAGCAAAATCGACCCCAAGCCTAGGCCTTGCTTTCAACATCCTCGAAGAACATCGCATTAGCCTTCCCTTCGATTTTAATGTGGCGGTTAATTTAACCGTGCAAGCCTATACCCGTAATGACACCGACTTCATTTTGATGGGCGACATAGAAGGTAGTCGTTTGGTGGAAATCGATATCAGTCACCAGCGTTTTTCCCGCGCCATTGCCCTCGACAAAATAGCCGCGGGTCGCTACCCCGTCTATGCCCACCATTACCTCAACCCAGACAGCATTGTGATATTTGGGGGTATAA
>CBFHRN010000142.1:0-1490 GCA_965658275.1 Croceimicrobium sp. | reverse complement strand
AGTGTAGCGTAAGCTAGAGCAACATAACCACCAGAACCTTCTCCGAATAGAACTATTCTATTTGGATCAATACCAAGGTTTGAAGCATCTGCCTTAGAAACACGCACTAATTCCTTCATATCATGGAGAGCACGATAAACTGCGTTCAATAACTGCGCGCGACGTACAAATTGGTTTGGATCTAGTGGGTTCCAACCTAAACGGTAATTCGCTGCAATCGCTACAAACCCACGTTTCGCAAGTTTTTCACACATTACAATTGCCGCTGAATCGTTCTTTGAACCATTAATTCCACCATTAATCCCAGGAGGTAAGAAGTTACCGGTGTGAATGTAGATCGCCAATGGACGGCTAGTAGCAGTATCACCAGCTGGCTCGTAGATATCCATAGTAAGCTGACGAACCTTTACATCGGAAGACGTGTCAAAAGGATTGTAAAACTTAGCAGGAATCGGCTGACCAGTGGCTAAGGCCGTTTTAATTTCGGTAACATCAGCTACAACAGAAGCTGGATCACTAAGATCAGAAGTTAAGAAATCAATATTCGTTGCGTAAGGCACTTCTGCCGTTACATTTACTGAAGTGAAAACCTCCGAAGTGTAGCGCTGAGCTTGGGCTACGCCTGCAAAGGCTAAGAGAAATAGTAGTGTTTTTTTCATAAGTGAAAATTTAATTGGTCCTAAAGTATAAAATTAATCGTTCCTATCTAGCTCGTAAAGTAGTGAAAAATAGGCCAGGCGGCCAACTCGAGGGCCTCCATATACCTGAAATACCTTATTATTTAAAATATTAGATGCTCCTAATTTAAAAGTCATGTCCCAGGCAGGCACTTCGTAACTGATCTGAGCATCAAGTAAATCATAAGTATCGATAAAGCCCGTAAACTGCGGTGAACCTTCAAAAAGAAAGCCTTCAATCCACTTGTAAGTAACGGCGAAGCCTATTTTATCTTCACGATTGTTAAATGGCTTGTAATTTCTGCCTGTTAAGCCAAGGTTGAATTTATGCTCGGGGGTATTAAATGCTGGTACAATGGGATCTACTTCCTGTGATTTATTCAACTGATCCTGGTAAAAGGTTTCGGTAATAATATTCGCGCTTGGAGTCAGATTAATATTATTGTAGCTGTAATTTCCGTTTAAACTCAAATGGTCATCCATGTAATAGTTTATACCCACATTTAAGCCCTGCGTCGTTACCAATCCCTCTGCATTAGCGGCAACTCTGTAAGCTCTTAAACCAAGAATACGATCGGGGAAATCGGGTGAAAATCGAGGATCTAATCCAAATTGGAAACCAATAAAATTAGTATACCATGAATGGAAATAGTTTATATCCACAAATACTCGATTAAACCAAGTTCCTCGATAACCAATCTCTGCCGTGGTAACCTTCTCTGGTGAAATCGGCGCAACGTTGAAGAAGTCTAGGTTATCTCGGTCTAAAGTCTGCTGCTCGCGGTAAAAGTCGAAAGACTCGACAGTAACTAG
>CBFHRN010000141.1:0-1541 GCA_965658275.1 Croceimicrobium sp. | reverse complement strand
AACGATCGGCAGAATTATGCAAACGCTTAATGCTTTTGGAGTTTTCTATGTCTCGGGTTTCAATATTATGAGCTCCGTTACGGCGCGCTCTCTTCTGCAGTTCTTTTAATTTCCAAGCCTCCACATCCATGGCAATGATCAAGCCCTTGTTTTCCATGAGGGCCGCCAAGTGTAGCGACTTACCTCCCGCTCCTGCACAGGCATCTATAACGCGCATGCCCGGTTCTACCTCTAAATAAGGGGCTATCATTTGTGAGCCCCCATCCTGTACTTCAAAATACCCTGATTGAAAGGTTTTAAATCTAAAGGTGTTTTTACGTTCCTCTAGAATAATACCTACCTCATTGGCTTCTAAGGGTCGAGCTGGGCAGTTTTCATGCTCTAACTGCTTTAACAGACTCTTGCGATCTATTTTTAAGCTATTGGTGCGAATAAATACTTCGGCTGGAATATTAGAGGCCTTGGCGATTTCGGGCCAAGCTTCACCTAATTCTTCCTCTGCTAATTCGGCTAGCCAATCGGGCCAGCTTTCTCGAATCGCTAGTTTCGTTTCAAATTCTGCGTAGCGTTGCTGTAGGTCTAATCCACGAACGGTGTCGAACTGCGGCCAATCGGAGGGGAGTTCGTGCCCTTGCCATTGCCACCATATACCAAATAGGCGGTAGAGCTCTTTTCGTTTCAAGCTGGGTTCTTTGCCGTAGAGGTCCCACAGTAATCGCCACCAGCGTACTATCCCATAAGTGTTCTCGGCGATAAAGCCCCGATCTCGTGCTCCCCATTTTGGATTGCGTTTAAGAATTCGCTCTATAACTTTATCGGCATAATAACCTTTGCCAAAAGAGGTTTCTAGGGCCTCTATAACAGCGGCCACTAGGTTTTTGTGTAAACGGGGACTTTGACTCAAATCTTAAAGAGCAGGAAACTGCTCGGGGTTGAATTCGTGCATCATCGCATAGATCTTTTCGAATACATCTTCGGCACTAGGTTTCGAGAAGTAATCGCCATCGCTACCATAAGCAGGACGATGGTCTTTCGCGCTTAAGCACTGAGGTTTGCTGTCTAAATATTGATATCCTTCTTGTTCGTCAACAATCTTTTGTAGAATAAATGCTGATGCACCGCCAGGTACATCTTCATCAACTACCAACAATCGGTTGGTCTTTTTAAGACTCTCTACAATGCTGTGATGGATGTCGAAAGGAAGTAAAGATTGAGGATCTATCACTTCCACTTCAATACCAAAGTCCGCTAATTGCTCAGCGGCTTCCATAACAATGCGGAGTGTAGAGCCATAAGAAACCACGGTTATATCTGTACCTTCACGAAGGGTTTCCGGGATTCCCAGTGGGGTGCGTATTTCAGCGAGGTTGGCCGGCATTTTTTCTTTCAAACGGTAACCATTCAAACACTCCACGATAAGACCTGGATCATCACCATCAAGCAAAGTATTGTAGAAGCCAGCGGCTTGCGTCATATTACGTGGAGTTAAAACATGAATACCTCTAACGGCATTTATGATAGCTCCCATTGGGGAACCAGAG
>CBFHRN010000140.1:0-1622 GCA_965658275.1 Croceimicrobium sp. | reverse complement strand
AGAGGTCCTGTTAAAAGCTCCGCAGGCTTTGGATAAACCCAGGCTTCTGTTCATACTTGGATCAGGCCGAAACGGAAGCACTTTGCTCGCTCGCTTGGCCAACCAGCATCAAGACATTTTCCTACCGCCGGAACAATACGCCCTGCCCTACACCATAAGCCAAAGGGTTTTTAAACCCCACCAAGATTGGGCAGCCTATTGCAATCAGCAATTGAAACTCTATTTTCAGAACAATCAACATTGGAAGTGGGATAGCCAAGACCACACATCTATTCTTAAGAAAGCTCTCCAGCTTGAGCATCATGAGCATAGTCCCGCCAACTTATATCGACTATTGCTGCACGAGTACCAGCTGAAGTTTAAGGAAAGTGTTTTATACTCTGGAGATCACAGTCCTATTACTACAGAGTTCTTCCCCTATATTCTCCCAAATTTTCCAGACGCACATTACCTCTTCCTAGTCCGGCATCCTTTCGATGTGATTCTATCCTATGCAAAGCTTGAAGGCAATCGGAGTCAGACATGGAAAAAAGCTTGTCAAAAATGGAACAACAGCCTCCAAGCACTGGAAAGGCTTCAGAAGGAAGGCAAGAAAGTTTATCTACTGAAATACGAGGACCTGGTAAATGATAGCTCCAAGTACCAAGCAGAGGTGTTTACCTTTTTGGGCTTAGACCCTCTTAAGCTTCGAGCTGAACAAGAAGCCTCAAGTGAAGCGGATCCTTTGGGCGCCAAAAACTACAGCTACCACGAAAACTTGTATAAACCGGTGAGCAACGCTGCTGTTGGTCGATGGAAAGACAAGCTACCCATTGAGATTCAACGACAAGCCAGGCCATTACTTCAAGCCAATGCCGCTAAGTATGGCTACGACCTAGAGCCTTAACCTTCAAACAGATCTATTAAGGCTTCTCGTCGCTTGGAAAGCGGATACTTTTCCAATATTCTTTCTTTTGCCTTTGACCCGACTTTTGGAGCTTTAGTCGACAAAATATCCTTCAACAAATTGATAAACTTGAGCTCATTATGCGCTTCGAGAATATAGCCGGTATCCCCAATTATTTCGGGTATGGCGTTAACCGATGAGCCGATAGGAATGCAAGAGCAGAGCATAGCTTCGCAGAGTGCTAATCCAAAACCCTCAAACCGAGAGAGTTGCAGATGATAAGTTGCCCGGTAAAACTGTTCTTTTAGCTCAGCTTGACTAAGCTTACCTAAAAAGCTCAGGTTTTCGGGAATTCCAGAATCCTTTGGGCCATTCGTTCCGGCGACATAAAATTGACAATGAGGAAGTGCATTTGCCGCTGCAAGAATCAAATCACCACCCTTGAGTTGAAACTGAGCATCGTTAAAAACGGCGATAAAACGATTGGGCTCTCGATCAACTTGGCGAGGCGGATCCCATTCTTGCACACTTAATCCATTCGGAATAACTTGATGACGGAATTCTAAATTGGGAAAATGAAAACGCAAGCCTTGCTCCTGATCCCATTCATTATAATCATTGAGAACCTCTACTAAAGAAGAACTAACGGGCAGTAAAGTATGCGCCTTGCGATACAAGTATGCGCAAGATTTTTTAACCAAGGTAGACCTCAAACTACCATATCCATAATGCGGTA
>CBFHRN010000139.1:0-1787 GCA_965658275.1 Croceimicrobium sp. | reverse complement strand
ATTATTGGCTTTGAGTTGAATGCGAGTATTGCGGGGGTGAAGAGGCAGGGGGTACCTGGCGGTGAGCAGGGGGCTCGCTGAGGCTCGCGCAGGGAAGCAGGGAAGCAGGGAAGCAGGGAAGCTTGGTGAAGTATCGAGGTTTAGCTGGGTTGATTCAATAGGGATTTTCGGAAATAATAAATTTGGGCGCTTAGAAGTCCAAGATCACTATAGTGCGTTAGTCTTTCGCTGTGACTAAGTAAATGGCAATTCTCAAAAAAGCACAGGATATTAGCAACCTCGAAAAGCGAGGCGCGGGCAATGGATAGATAGCGAGCGAATTCTTTTCTTGTCGCTGCACCTGAACCCTCGGCTATATTATTGCTTATGCTTAAAGTGGCGCTTTCGAGCTGCTCCGCTAAACGATAAAATCTATTATCGCGAGCTTTTTGGGCAATGTTGAAAAGTGGAGTGCTTATTTGATGCGAGGCTTTCCAAATGTGAAGCTCTTCGAATCTAAAGCGTTTGTTTAATTTTTTTTCCATGGTGCAAAGCAATGATTCCCTATCCAGTCATTTCATTTTCTTTACCTTAATAAGCACTTACAACCTAATTCCAAATAAAAATCCCCACATCCCTGCTACCCAGCCTCCCAGCCTCCCCGCCTCAAAAAAAAAGCTAAATTTTTTTTGGTCAATCCTTTTCTATATTCAAAAAACTCCTCCTATATTTGCAGCCCGAAAAATGGAAGACATACGCGTGAGCGTATTTAAATAAGATAAGATGAAACGTACTTTTCAACCTTCGAATCGTAAAAGAAAGAACAAACACGGTTTTCGTGAGAGAATGTCTAGCGCCAGTGGTCGCAAAGTTTTAGCTTCTCGTCGTGCGAAAGGTCGTAAGAAGCTAAGTGTTTCTAGTGAAGGAAATTACAAAGGCTAATTGCTTTTGTGTTCATAATATTATTTGAGGTGTTGCTAAGCAGCACCTTTTTTTTTGCCCACCCGTATCCTGCTTCGTATTTTCACACTCTAATTTCTGACCATGCCAAAGGATAATTCAATCAAACACATTCTGATCATCGGCAGTGGCCCTATCGTTATCGGCCAGGCCTGTGAATTTGACTACTCCGGCTCCCAAGCGGCGCGTTCCTTGCGCGAAGAAGGGATCGAAGTATCCCTCATCAACTCCAATCCGGCTACCATTATGACGGATAATGTGGTGGCCGACCATGTATACCTTTTACCCTTGGAGGTGGCCTCCTTGGAGAAAATTTTAAAGGAGCAGAAGATTGATGCGGTATTGCCTACCATGGGTGGTCAAACGGCTTTGAACCTGTGTATTGAGGCCGATAAAGATGGATTATGGGAAGAGCATGGGGTTCGCATTATTGGAGTAGATATTGATGCGATTAATATTACGGAAGACCGCGAAGAATTCCGCAAGCTGATGGGCGAAATTGGTGTGGGTATGGCACCAGCGCAAACAGCGACTTCGTATTTAAAGGGTAAGGAAATTGCCCAGGAATTCGGATTCCCACTCTGTATCCGCGCTTCTTATACCTTAGGGGGATCGGGAGCGACCTTCGTTTTTAACGAAAATGAATTTGATGAAGCGATGACCCGTGGTTTGGAGATTTCTCCGATTCATGAGGTTATGATCGATAAAGCTCTCTTAGGCTGGAAAGAATTTGAGTTGGAGTTATTACGCGATTCCAACGATAACGTAATTATCATCTGTTCCATTGAAAATATGGACCCGATGGGGATTCACACCGGTGACTCCATCACGGTAGCGCCGGCTATGAC
>CBFHRN010000138.1:1266-1882 GCA_965658275.1 Croceimicrobium sp. | reverse complement strand
CTTGATTTCTTGCCTACCGGAGCTTTAGCGTAGGTAGGTTTGTTTCCTTTTTTGATCAAGGAAAAAGTATCGAAGCCCCGCCCGGGCTTAGGGCAAAAAAGCCTACCCTGCCATAGGGCAACATAAGAAAAGGAGAAGAGAAGGCATAAAGGCCCTTGCGCGGCCTATGCGCAACCCCGCTCGGGCTCCCGCCCGAATCCCTGCTTGCCGCAGGCAAAACCTTGCCTGCCGGAACTTTAGTGCAGGCATGGCCCCACTTTATTTGATCTTTTTGATCATAGACTTTATAGTTTCTTCCGATAGAGTAGCCCACTCTAAATTGAAAAAGAAGATTGCTTTGAGTTTGCGATTGAGGGACAAGTTGGAATTATCTTGGAATAGTTTTGTTTATCCAGTGTAAATTATAAGTTTAATATTTTTATTAACAGGGAGTTGGTTAAAAAAAATTATGATTTTTTGCGGAAACTTTACGAATAAAAACGAGCTTGGAAGAGTATTAATTTTAAACAATGTACTATGAAAAAGTCTATTTTTTTAGCAGCAGCTTTCTGCATTGCAGGGGCTACTTATGCTCAAGATGTTTTAACATCAAAAAAAGGAACGCCAATATTGCCTC
>CBFHRN010000138.1:0-1258 GCA_965658275.1 Croceimicrobium sp. | reverse complement strand
GCAGCAGCTTTCTGCATTGCAGGGGCTACTTATGCTCAAGATGTTTTAACATCAAAAAAAGGAACGCCAATATTGCCTGAAGCGGGCGATTATTCAATTGGTATTGATGCATCTCCATTTTTGGAATATGCAGGTAACATGTTTAATGGGAATGTAAATAACGTAGCTCCTGGGTTTGCCTATGGTCCTGAACGCCCATTTTCTATTTATGGTAAACGATTTATCGATGCGAATTCAGCTTACAGAGCTACATTTAGATTAGGTTTTGGCTCTGATTCAGAAACTTCTATGACTCCTGATGCTTCTCCTTCTGCAAATGCTGGTGATATGGTAGAAGACAAAGTTTCAGAGTCAGCCATGAACATTACGCTGGGTTTAGGAAAAGAATGGCGTAGAGGCGCAGGACGTCTTCAAGGAGTTTATGGAGGTGAAGCTTTGATTAATTTAAACTCAAGTACGATATCTAATGAGTATGGAAATTCGTTAGTAGATCTAGCGGCAATTAATACCCCTAGAGATCTGGAAGTTAAGAATGGTTTTGGTTTTGGTCTTGGTGTTAGAGGTTTTGTTGGCGTAGAATATTTTTTCGCACCCAAAATGTCTTTTGGTGCTGAGTACGGCTATGCGTTAATTTTTGCTACTAAAGGATATGGAGAAACAACTTCTGAATCATATAATGGTACTTCTACAGAAGAAACTACAACAGAGACAGGTTATAAAGAAACCGGTTTCCTTTTAGATACTGATGCTTCAGCATTTAATATAAAGTTCAACTTCTACTTTTAGAAGTAGTACAATAAAAAAGAAAGGCTCGAGTCAGTTGACTCGAGCCTTTTGTAATTTGGAGAGTTTGTTGTTTTAAAATAAACCGTAAATCTCAGCGTCTATCTTCTCAATAATTTTCCCTAAATCTTCCGTGTTCTCCATAAAATTATTGTCATCAACGTCAATAATCAATAGTTTTCCTTGGTTGTAGGTGCTTATACTCTAGCCCCTCCATCGCCGCGGTGTCAAATTTCAGGGCCTCGGCTTTTTGCTTGAGCGCCTGGATTCGTTCTTCCGGCAATTGGGGCTCCCGGGCTAAAATCCATAAATACTTGCGGCTGGGCGAACCTACTAAGGCATAGTGGTAGTCGGGATCCAGGTCGATCACGTAGTAATCCCCATAAAAAGGCCAAAAGAAGGTCACTTTAATTTCTCCGGGCTTGGCAGGGTCTTTCCGCAAGGCTTTGCCGCTTACCTTTTCCCAACCGTCTCT
>CBFHRN010000137.1:0-2068 GCA_965658275.1 Croceimicrobium sp. | reverse complement strand
TAATGAATACAGCCTCTGTGCCGATTCGGTATTATACGCCATTAATCTAAAGGGAGAAACCCAAGGCATTTACGAACTCCAAAATAGTCCCTACCGCCTGCGCGGAATGAGCCGTAAGGCCCCTCAGGCTTCTTTCTACCACCACTTTATGCCCATGGAAGTGGCCCAACATCGATTCTTTGTAAATCCTCTACCCTTGTTTGCCACCCACAAGAAAAGGGAGGAAGGCGATACCGGTGTACATGAAATAGGCTATTTCGACTTTAAAGCCGATGCCCAGCTTCCCTACCGAGGCATTCCCTATTACCGGGATATAGACCCCACTTTGATGTTCGCCGATGAACAAGAAAAAACCTACCTCCACGCCATCGACTCTTCCGAAATTTTAGTAGGCCATGCCAATAGCCCCGAACTACGGAAAGTATCGGTAAGCAAGGGCACTTATAGCGCATCCCATGAAAAAGGTCGCTTTATCCCCGATCCTATTCCCGCCGAATCCGCCAGTCAGCGACAGCCTGCCAAAAACCCCAAGAGTACTTTATTCGGCCCCATCCTCTACGATCCAGATCAAGACTTGGCTTTTCGCTTTGCCGGCCTCGGCACTGATCTTCCCATTAAGCCGGGTGATCTCTATAATTTCAGAGACAGCATCGTATGGGTTGGCGCTTACGATAAAGACCTCAACCTAATGGCCCAGGCCCTAAAGCCCAAGCACTTTGCCCATCGGCCCAAACCGGCTTATTTCAAAGGGAAATTCGTAGGCGTGCGACCCACGGATCACCCCCGTGAATTTCTCCTGCAATACAGTCGCTTGGAAACCCAAGTCCTAAGTTCCGCTCAAAATGATTCCTTGGCGGATCTCTTTAAAAAGGCCAAACCGCATATGAGCCAGGAGAACATCAACACCCTTTTCAAAAAATATCAGATTCCGGAGCAAAGCATCATTCTCTCCGTTTCCAATCGCGCTTGCCCCTATTGCGTGGAGCATAGCATCACTTATTACCTAAAGCACCAAAAACAAATGGAAAAAGACCAGGTCTACCTTGTCGTATCCGAAAGCAGTGCCAGTGCCGAACTCCTCAATACGCGCTCTTCCTACATCATTGTAGACACCAAAAAGCAATTGGAAAACCTCCTGCAGCAAAGCATTGATAATCCTGCCCTAATGCTTTGGAATGGAAAAAAGGTCACCCAAACTATGGTGCTCCCTCCCCAAGAGGTCGATCAAATTGAGCTTTACCTAGAGGCCTTTAAAGATCTAAGAAAATAGAATCGGCGAATTACTAGTAAAAAACGAGGGCTATAAACAACGAAAAGCCAAACCTAGGGCAAGAGGAAGCATCGGGCCCACCACGGTGGGCATTAGTTTCAGTGCACGCAGCTTAAAACCCTAAACCATGCATTTTATGTAATCAACCTTCAACTTGAGAATACCGCCATAATGCTTCGACAAGCTCAGCATCACAGTACCTATTTCCACTTCTCCTCTGGGCTTCTGAGCTCCTGAACTCCTCTTCCCCTCAGCTTCTTCGCCCGCCGAAGCTTCAGCGGATCCGGGCCATGATGCTCATTCAATTAAAGAAAGCGCGACAAAAAAGAAAACATTTCAGCCCCTGCCGCTCCCTCTTTTACCGACTGAATTCCTTTCTCTCGGGCTTGCTTAGAGCTATACAACTGACTCGTACCAATAACTTGACCATTGCTCGCCCGCAGGTTAAAATAAGGCATACCATTGCTAGCTACCGCCCTTTCAAAACGATGGTCAAACTGAGAGTTCATGCGTACCGAAGCGACGCCATTGAAGCAATTTTGCTTGCTGGTATAACCTTCGCTTACTAAAATTATTTCCCCATTCCCTGCTTTTAAACAGAAACGGAATTGACCACTGCGGTCTTTGTAGATTTCGAATTTTGATTTCATAGCTGTTTTTTTTAGATGTTAGATGGGCGGAGGGCGGAGGGCATAGGGCTTAGAGCTTAGAGCTTAGAGCTTAGAGTCTAGAGTCTAGAGTCTAGAGTCTAGAGTCTAGAGTTTTCCTCCCTCTTCCCCTATACCCCTTCGCTCGCCG
>CBFHRN010000136.1:0-2073 GCA_965658275.1 Croceimicrobium sp. | reverse complement strand
CAATCGTCCGCTGGTTCCGGCACCCAGGTAAAAAAGGCGACCCCCGGCTTTCATTTTTTCAACGATATGATCTACGGCCGATTCAATCGCTGGAATTACTTTGGCGATCGCCTGTGGCACTAAATGGTCTTCTTGGTTAATCCCTTCCAAAAGCTGGCGGGTTTGCATCTTATCGATATTATCGTGCCTACTGTCGGATTCTGTGGTCTTTACGCTCACCATTTTGTAGTTTAGGAGTCTGATCTACTTTTTCTATGCGCAAGTTACAATGGATTTTAAGCTTATGCCTGCTAAGTTCTTCTTTTTGGGATAAGGCTTTCATCGCTATATCACCGTTTATGACGGCACTATGCCTGATCAGAGCCGGATTCTAGAAATTGAGGAAGGTCCCGAAGAAGGACAGTTTATTCTTCGCGCTACGCATGATTATGGTTCTTATTCCTTTACCACTTACGATGCAATAAAGGATGAAGTTATCGATAATTATGTGGCCCAATCCGGCTCCAGTAAGGCGCTCGGCACTTTTAAATTGAAGGAGGGATTATACCTGCATCGGGATGAGGATAATCTCTTTAATCTACGCGCAAAGTGGCGATTTATAGATATCCGGAAGAAAAAGGAAACGCAAATTGAGCCTAATTTTTTCAGTCTCACTGATCCCTTTTATCGCAATGATTCCACATTTATCATTTGCTCTCAAGAAGCGCTGAATTATTCTCATTTTGGATACGTTTTGGACTCTTTACCACGAGCTTATCTAAGCTATCTCGATGAAAAGCAGGGTGCCTATCATTTTCTTGATTCATTGGACTACCCGATGAAGCAAAGGTTTGGGACTTTGATTTTTGATGAAAAAGAAAAGGCCTGGCGCATTACCCAAGATTCACTGCGCTTTCATTTTAGAAAGGGTCAGATCATAAAGACTAAGGTGGATTCCAATTTATTCTTTGGTCGGATGTCCTATTATAACCGGGAACGGCGCAATTTATATCTGCGAGCGGGGCGACATCGGACCTTTAAGGATAGTTCCCAATCCATCCTCCATCATTTCTGGTATCGCGAATCGGATACCCTAGAGTATACTATCCCCTATGAAGGAAGCTTAGTAGGTCAAGAACTCTTTAACCTTCAAGGTATTGGCTTTATTGCCAGTCTCAAACCACGCGAAGACGGTTATTTAGATTGGATGCGCTATCTACCCAATAATGAAATTCAAATGCATCGTATTTCTCCCAATGGAGAAAGGGAGAGCATTCAATATTTCCCACAGTTTAATTATCCCGGTTATATCCTTTATGCCATGCGCTCTCGGCCCAACGGTACTTTTTATCTGGCTGGTGCGGGCAAGCGATCGGTTAGCCAAATGAAAGCCTTACTCATTAAGGTAGATTCGAATGGCGTGCACGATCCACCTTTAGGTGAAACGATATTCCAAGTCCACTATAATCCTGAACAGGATTGGTTGGATTTATTCTACGATAAGGATGATGAAAAACTCTGGTACCAAATCTGGGATATGCAGGCTATAATGCAGCACGAAGGTCCGGTAAAAAGCTTTGAAGCCATGAAACTCTTTCGAGGTTCCAAAGGCCTTCATTTTGTAAAGTTGTTCAGCTTTGACCGCCAAAAGTATTATGGTCGGCGAATGTTTATACGTTACTAGGCTTTTTCCAAAAGCGCCATATAAAAACCATCGCTCCACTCGCTAGGGTTAACCCTTTGGTCGCTGACGAGGGTAAACTCTGGGTGACTCGCAAGGAATTTTTCGACTTGGGCTTCATTTTCAGATCGTAGAATGCTGCAGGTTGCATAGACCATTTTACCGCCGCTTTTCAGCATTTTGGAGTAATCCTCAATTATATCTGCTTGAATCTTCCGCACCCGATCTAAGTGTTCCGGTTGAAGCTTCCACTTTGTATCAGGATTGCGCTTTATCACTCCCGTACCCGAACAAGGAACATCTAAGAGCAAACGATCGGCAGAATTATGCAAACGCTTAATGCTTTTGGAGTTTTCTATGGCTCGGGTTTCAATATTATGAGCTCCGTTACGGCGCGCTCTCTTCTGCAGTTC
>CBFHRN010000135.1:0-2086 GCA_965658275.1 Croceimicrobium sp. | reverse complement strand
CATTATAGCTGAAGAAAGCCCCTGAGGAACGCCATTTTGTAATACAATCGCTTCGTCCAAATCCTTATACTTCATAACGTAGAGAATAGGAGCAAACGTTTCATGTTGAACGATGGAATAGTGATTTTCTACCTCAGCAATACATGGTTTTACATAACATCCGCTTTGGTAATCATTGCCATCAAGAACGCCGCCTTCTACTATAAATTTCCCACCTTCTTTTTCAATTTCTTGTAAGGCATGCTTGTATTGATCTACCGCTAAGGTGTCGATTAAGGGCCCTACATGGTTGTTGGTGTCTAAAGGACTACCAATGCGAAGTTGAGCGTAAGCCTTTTTCATTTTCTCCAATACGGCATCATAAATACTTTCATGGATAATTAACCTACGGGTAGAGGTACATCTTTGTCCTGCTGTACCTACTGCTCCGAATACCGCTCCTACTAAAGTCGCATCGATATCTGCTTTATCGGATATAATAATGGCATTGTTACCCCCTAATTCTAGAATGGTGCGGCCCAAACGTTCGGCTACAGCTTTGCCTACCAATCGACCCATTCGAATAGAGCCTGTTGCTGAAACTAGAGGTAAACGCTTATCATGACTTATCCACTCTCCCACTTCAACGCCTCCATTCACCAAATTACTGATACCTTCAGGAAGGTTATTTTCTTCCAAGACCTCATTAAAGATGTTTTGACAAGCAATACCGCATAAAGGCACTTTTTCAGAAGGTTTCCATACACTTACATCCCCGCAGACCCAGGCTATTGCTGAGTTCCAACACCAAACGGCTACCGGAAAGTTAAAAGCCGAAATAATACCCACACTTCCAATAGGATGCCATTGCTCGTACATGCGGTGTAAGGGTCTTTCAGAATGCATGGTTAAACCATACAATTGACGGGATAAGCCAACAGCAAAATCGCAGATGTCAATCATTTCTTGCACTTCTCCCCATCCTTCTTGAAGAGATTTACCCATTTCTAAAGAAACAAGCTTACCTAAAGCGTCCTTTTTTTCCCTGAGTTTATTACCAAATTGACGCACAATTTCTCCGCGTTTAGGAGCAGGAACCATGCGCCATTCTTGAAAGGCTTTTTGACTGGTTTCAATAATTTGATCGTATTCTTCACGAGTGGTGGCACGCACTGAAGCTATTTTTTGACCATCAATAGGAGTATAAGAATCGATAATATCACCCTTGCCAAAAAACTCTTTTCCTGTTGAGGATCCGTGGTTTAATGCTTTAACGCCAAGCTCGTTAAGTATGTCTTGAATTTCTGAGAGGTTCATGAATAAAATTTTATCCCACGAATTTACAGTTTCAATAAGGAATTTAGGTTAGAGCTCCCGACTTTAGTACCATGGAATTAGTAAAAATTACGCGTCTAGACTTAGTTTCAGAAAATGATATGGCCCAAACATGGGAGTTTACCACGCGATCACCATCGAAAGGTCGAATCCTGGCTTTTCGTAAAAAGGGAACGGTTAGCGGTAATCATTGGCATAAGGGCAGTTGTCCAGCAAAGGATCCGGAAGAACTTTTAATGGTTAGTGGAAAGATTAAACTTAGCTTGAAACCTTTTCAAGAAAAGGAAATACAAGAAGAGCACCTACTAGAGGCCCCCATTCTCATCCACATTCCAAAAAACGTTTATCATCGTGTTGAGGCCCTAACCGATATATCCTTTCTTGAGTCCAATTCAATGGAAGAACACGCTAGCGATACCTATTACCCAGATTAACGAACTTCTTGATCCGAAGGGTATTTGAGCTCGTATTTAAAATCAATTTGCTTTGGACCTGTATTTAGCAATTGCATTTTCCAGCTTAAAAAGCCTGTTTCGGAGTCGTAATCGGCACCAACGCTTTCTAGTAATTTAACCTTTAAGTCCCTGTTTTGACTGATGGGTATTTGATCTTTCACAATCAGTTCATTGCCGTTAACCCGGGATGGTTTCAATTTAATCCGGTAATGATATAGCTCCACCTTAGTACCTCCAAATAAAGTAGTCCGCTCTTCATTAAACACCCTTTCGTACGAAATATCGAAACTTCGATCTTGACCTAAACTAAGGGCAAG
>CBFHRN010000134.1:1492-2177 GCA_965658275.1 Croceimicrobium sp. | reverse complement strand
CTCAGCAGGTGCCTCTTTCGCTAAAAACCCTATTTACTTTGACGGTGAAAACATCGTTAAACTCGCTATTGAAGGTGGCTGTAATGCAGTTGCCAGTACCTATGGTGCTTTAGCTAGCGTTTCTCGTAAGTATGCGCACAGAATTCCTTTCGTGGTAAAAATCAACCACAATGAATTAATGACGCATCCCAATACTTTTGACCAAATCATGTTTGGCACGATCCGCGATGCTTACAATATGGGAGCGGTTGCCGTAGGAGCTACCATTTACTTTGGTTCTGAAGAAAGCAATCGTCAAATCGTTGAAGTAGCCGAAGCATTTGAATATGCTCATGAGTTAGGCATGGCTACGATTCTATGGTGTTACATCCGTAACTCCGCCTTTAAAAAGGATAAGGATTACCATGTTGCCGCCGATCTTACCGCGCAGGCGAATCACTTAGGTGTTACGCTTCAAGCGGATATCATTAAGCAAAAGCTTCCTGAAAATAACGGCGGCTACAAAGCGCTTAATAGCGGTGATAGCAGCTATGGAAAATTAGACGAACGTATTTACACCGAGCTAACTTCCGATAATCCTATCGACCTAACGCGTTACCAAGTAGCTAACTGTTACATGGGCCGCGCTGGTTTAATTAACAGTGGTGGCGCTTCTAGCGGCGATGTGCAAGGCGACTTGGCAGCT
>CBFHRN010000134.1:0-1483 GCA_965658275.1 Croceimicrobium sp. | reverse complement strand
AACTGTTACATGGGCCGCGCTGGTTTAATTAACAGTGGTGGCGCTTCTAGCGGCGATGTGCAAGGCGACTTGGCAGCGGCCGTTAAAACTGCGGTAATTAACAAGCGTGCTGGTGGTCAAGGACTAATTTCAGGACGTAAAGCCTTCCAAAAACCAATGAAGGAAGGTGTTGAATTACTAAACACGATTCAAGACGTTTACTTGAACAAGGACATCACTATCGCCTAGATTTGTGAATCCGATATATTTTCAAGATTTTTGATAGGAGTCTGCACTTCGTAATTGGGGTGCAGACTTTTTCACTTTAAAAAAATTCACCTATGGGTTGGTTTGTTAGAAACAAAGAAGGTATTACTACCAAAACCGAAGACAAGAAAGAAACCCCCGAGGGACTGTGGTATAAGTGCAAGAAATGTAAGGTAATTACCAGCGTAGAAGATCATGCCGAAAACCTTTGGGTTTGTCACAATTGTGGTTTTCACGAGAGGGTTAATGCCAAAGAGTATTTCAGCTTCCTTTTTGATGAAGGTAAATTCACCGAGCTCAATGCGAAAATGACTTCGGCGGATCCTTTAAAGTTTGAAGACAAGAAAAAATATACCGAGCGTTACCAAGCAACCGTAAAGAAAACAGGCTTAAATGATGCTGTTACGACAGGCTATGGTAAAATGGAAGGTCGAGATGTGGTAATCGCGGCCATGAACTTCAATTTTATTGGAGGCTCCATGGGCTCAGTAGTGGGAGAAAAAATTGCTAAAGCTATTGATCACGCCTTAAAATATCATAAGCCTTTTATTATGGTATCTAAATCTGGAGGTGCGCGTATGATGGAAGCAGCATACTCCTTAATGCAGTTAGCAAAAACAAGCGCTAAGCTGGCGCAACTTGGCGAAGCCGGCATTCCTTACGTTTCAATACTAACTGATCCTACAACTGGAGGCGTAACCGCGTCTTACGCGATGCTGGGTGACATTAATATTGGGGAACCTGGAGCTTTAATTGGGTTTGCAGGTCCACGGGTTATTAAAGAAACAATTGGTAAAGATTTACCGGAAGGATTCCAAACTTCTGAGTTCTTGCTAGAGCACGGCTTTCTTGACTTCATTGTGGAGCGAAAAGACATGAAAGCTAAGGTAGCTAGCTTCCTCAAAATGGTTCATTCTGAAGATAAAACCAAGGCTAGCAAATAAATAGAAAAGTATTAGTACTTTTGCAAGCCAAAATAATTTATTCATACATAACATCGATCTAAAAGATTTTGAAATGTATTTAACAACAGAGAAGAAACAAGAGATTTTCAAAAAGCACGGAAAATCTGAAACTGACACCGGTTCACCAGAAGGGCAAGTTGCTCTTTTCACTTATCGCATTAACCACTTAACAGGGCACTTAAAGCAAAATCGTAAAGATTTCGCTACTGAAAAAGCTTTGGTGGACTTAGTAGGAAAGCGTCGTCGTATTCTTGCCTACCTTAAGAAAAAAG
>CBFHRN010000133.1:0-2187 GCA_965658275.1 Croceimicrobium sp. | reverse complement strand
GCCCTTAATAGGCAAGCCTAAACCATCGGCATGTGCGGCATGCACGCGTAATTGATGGGTTCTACCGGTAATGGGGTAGAATTGTATTAAGGTCTCTCCCTCCTTGCGCGCCAAGACTTTCCATTTAGTGACAGCCGGTTTCCCGTAATCGTAACACACCAATTGCCGCGGACGGTCATCCAAATCTACCCGCAAGGGTAAGTTGATGAGTCCCTCCTCCCCTTCTACCGCACCCTCTAGAACGGCGAGATAGGTTTTTTGAATGCTGCGTTTCTTGAATTGCCATTGCAAGTTTTTATGCGCCTCGCGGCTGAGGGGAATCAACAATATACCCGAGGTCGACATATCCAAACGGTGTACGATAAGCGGTCCGGTTGCCTCGGGGTAGCTTTCCTTCATGCGCAAGTACACCGAGTCTTCTACCGTTTTTCCGGGAACCGATAAGAACTCTTGGGGCTTATTAATGGCCACCATATGCTCATCTTCGAAAAGGATTTCGAGTTCCTTGGGGCCTTCACTCTTTTTCAGCATGGGGTTTTCGGCTACCTGTAAACCTTGGAGCATATGCCCTAAAATAGGTTCACACTTGCCACGGCAAGAGGTATAATACTGCAAATGCTTACGTACCTCATTACGCGGTG
Organism: Croceimicrobium sp.; assembly: GCA_965658275.1. Lineage (GTDB taxonomy): Bacteria > Bacteroidota > Bacteroidia > Flavobacteriales > Schleiferiaceae > Croceimicrobium. The sequence goes on along the minus strand of CBFHRN010000133.1, from coordinate 1,546 downwards.
GTCTGCCCCACCAAAACTCGGCCATACAAATAGGCGCCAATTTATGCTGGTAGGCAAAATGCAAGAGTTTGGGAGCCGCACAATCGCCCGCTCCGGCAGGCGGATTCTCATTCACCGTATTTTTAAAAATGGTGTAGAGCGACTCTTTCTCGTGATTCGCATTTAAGAATTGAAACTCCTTAAATATCTGCACTTGCAGGCCCGCCGACTTTGATTTCCGCGCTTCACGTAAGGCTTCCATTTCTTGGCGGTAGGGCTCCAGTTGAATCAGCAGGGCGCGCTCCTCTTCCTCGAGGGCCACTTTGAATTTCTTGACTTGGTAACTCTGGTGGGTGCTTTCCTTTTTTAACAATTGCTCTAAGTCTTGGAAGGCTCCGCTTGAAAGTTCTTCCTTGGCTTGCGCACGACGCAAATCACGACTCTTCTTAGCGGCTTTATTACGTTGCCGTAAGGCCTCCATTCGGCTTTGGGATTCGATTTGCCATTGTGCCCATTCCTGCTCCAAGGCCAAATACCGGGCATCGGTCTCCAGTTCTTCCAATCGCGCGTTCAGCACATTGAGTTCGGCTTCGCCCCTTTTATAAAAATCACCTTCCACCAAGGTATCAAATACTGGGGGTACAAAGGGAGGTAAAAGCATGGTCTCGGCCATTTTACCTGAAAAGGCTTTTAGATAACCGAACTGACCTTTCGCATTGCGAACTACTAAAACCCCGAACATTTTGCCGCAAGCCTTAGGCGGACTATCCGGGTCCCTACCAAAATCATGCTGCCAGTCTTTTTGCTCACGAAGGTAATCCTGCAATTCTTCGGCCGCTATTTGGGCCAAAGGATGCGGGCTGTAGTAAAAAGGGAAATCGAACTGTTGGGGCGGTTCAATTTCTGAGATATCGGTCTTAAAGGGGGTGAAATACGCTTCCAAGGGCGCAAAGATAAAAGCTGTTTCGGCTTTATTCGGGGAAATCTATTAGTCTTCCCCTAATATCTTTAAGTCACCTGAGCTTGGCTGGCTCTACTTTTGTTCCGTAGCTGCAAGGAGCGGCACTGAAAACAGGAAACCGATACAACTAAGAATATGAAAAAAGTAGTTTTAATTACCGGCGCCAGCTCAGGTATGGGAAAATCGACCGCTGAAATTTTAATAGCTCAAGGTCATAAGGTATACGGTGCGGCCCGCAGAGTGGAGCGCATGCAAGACTTGGCCGACAAAGGCATGGGGCTTGTTGCCTTAGATCTTATCGATGAGGATTCAATAAAGGCAGCGGTAAAGGAAGTTGAGTTGACGACGCCACCTGGCACCACCCACTGGGTCGGAATCTGGCCCAAAGGCCCTGTAATAGAAGGAGCACTGGGAGGAAAAGCCATGGTGCAATCGGTATAAATCTTTAAGTGAAAGATATAATCGCCATTCCCGAGACACTCCCAGTAAATTTCGCCACCTAAAATATGGCCGGCTTTAAGGGAGGGGCTTTGAAAGCAAAGGATAAAGAGTAAGCCCGCTAAAAAGGATATAGGTCGCTTCATAGGGTTTAAAATTGGGGTAGGC
>CBFHRN010000132.1:0-2254 GCA_965658275.1 Croceimicrobium sp. | reverse complement strand
ACTTGAATATAATATGTAGACTGTGTAAGGCATAAAAAAACCCTGACACTCCGTGGAGGTCAGGGTTAACTGATTTTGTTGGCGGTCTGGACGAGACTCGAATGCTGACGAGGCTATGCCTGTCAGCATCCAGACAATTGCTTTAGCAAAAGCAATTCGTCTGGGCTCGCGACCCCATCTTCGTAATTAAGCATAAATCTTATCAATCGCTCTCTGCTGAGATTTTTCAGCTTTGATTCCAAGGCCAACGCTTCAGAGCGACTCTCCTTTTCGGCCGACCAAACTAAAGTCCATGGCACCCCAGACTTCGTAGCCTTTTCAGCGCCTCGGTTATGTCGACTTAAGCGATCCTCAATCGCGCTAGTTTGACCTTTATAAAAACTTTCGAGTTTACTTGAATATAATATGTAGACTGTGTAAGGCATAAAAAAACCCTGACACTCCGTGGAGGTCAGGGTTAACTGATTTTGTTGGCGGTCTGGACGAGACTCGAACTCGCGACCCCATGCGTGACAGGCATGTATTCTAACCAACTGAACTACCAGACCAAATTTGAAGAACACCGTGTTTTCTCAAACGCGGGTGCAAATATAATATCGCTTTTCAGCTTTGCAAGCATTTCAAATGGAAAAATTGGAAAAAATTTAGCGCCAAAAGCTATCCTACTTAGTTCGAGGCAGCTGTACTTTAAAAGAGCTCCCCTTACCTTCTTCCGAGCGCACACTAATCTCCCCTTCCATAGTTTTAACAAAGTCTGCGCAGAGCTTTAGTCCCAATCCTACCCCTTTCTCATCAGCAGTGCCCTTGCGAACCTCTCGTTCATCACCAAAGAGCTTTTCTTGCTGCATGATACGTTGATCCTCACTTTGGTCCTCCTATAAGGAAAAAAGATGAAGTAGTCCCTCGATTCCAGAAAGGGGACTCCTAAGATCGTGGCCTATGATGGAAAAAAGTCGACTTTTTTGCGCATTCAGTTCGGAAATCTCGTAAACCTGCTGGCGGTAAGCCTGATTGCTCTGCTCTAGCTGTCTTTTTTGCTTTTCCGACTCTCTAAATACTCGATCATACTCCGCCTTTACGTATACCGTTCCAAGGTAAAAGATAACCATGATAAAGAGGTAAATGGCGATGAAAACGGTCCTTTCATTTAAGTCGTAATCCGCCCTACCCTTACCATGGATCATGAAAAGTCCAAATAAGAAGTAAATCAATAAAACGCTCCGCTGCCAATTCCGACCCCGCAAGGTCGTGAGGAGCACTAAAAAGGAAAGCAGTACCCCGTAAAAAGCCGGACCTTTGAGTCCGCCGCTAAAATTAAAAATAGCATAGGCTTATCCCTGGTCCAATTACTTAAAAAAGAGAGAACCGGTCGAAACCGGTCCCTCGCGAAGCAGAACCTCAGGTCCCATTGAATACTTTAAAGCCATTCAGGTATTCTTGCACAAATTGCAAAGCGACTATTATGAAAATACATCAGTCGAGTTTCAGTGCAATTCATTTGCTGCATATGATTTGTATATCGCATTTATAAAGTTTTATACACCCCAGGATATCCCTTTTGCGATTCGCTTATTCCCACTCGATCCTTGGGCTTCTCAAAAATTCTATGGACTATAAATGGAGTAACATCAAGTTTACTAGAATGGGGTCCACGGGCAACACTTGGAGGCTCCTTGTCCTCCATCCTATCCTGTGAAATTTGAAATTCAATTAAAATACTCATTGGGCAGTTGATAACAATAAGCATAGAATCCATCATGAAAGTACATTCGCTTGCGAAGAGGATCCAAAACTATTTTACAGGCCATCTTTGGAAAGCCATCTTGAAAATCCCCCTGGAATAGAATTTCATGTTTTTGGACATCAAAGACTACCAAATAATGAGCAGCAATATAGAGGACATCATTATGAGCCGTAATAGAACTATAGATGTTATAGGGTAGGCCATCCATATACCATTTAAGAGTTCCGTCCACCTTATTTACAGCAATCATTTCATCACTGCTACCTTTGACAATGAAATAATCATCCTCAAAATGAATGGCACCCAAATCAAAATTAGAAGCCTGATAATTTTTAACGAAATCGGCGACATTCGATTCCCAAAGTTTGGTACCGTCCTCCAAATTGAAAGCAAAAAGGTTTCCGTAAGCAGCACCATAAACTACCCCATTTACAATTTCTAGTGGGAGATATCCTGAAGATACCCTAATGGAAATATCACGCCACATTAAAGTATCCTCACTTAGATTAT
>CBFHRN010000131.1:0-2271 GCA_965658275.1 Croceimicrobium sp. | reverse complement strand
GGCGGCATTTAAGCTCGGGTTTAATAGGTGGTCACCCGCAATGTAAATACCGTCGGCGAGTCGGCTTTCTTCAAAAGGTCTTTCATAAGCTACTGATGAAACCCTTGGTAAGGATTTTTGAACTTTATAGGCTCGTAAAAATTTCCAGTCTCTCAAGCTTTCACCAACGATAAGTTGGAGCTCCCTTTTTATCTTTTCTACGATTTCCGTTTCACTGAGTGCCAAGTTTTCTCTTAGGCTTACTTGATATAACTCACCTTTTTTGGCATAGCTGGCTTGCACTGCCGATAAGCAGGCTATATTGCTAATGATACCATCCTTTGCGAAACTTAAGGAAATCAGTTTTTTGTAAAGAGGACCTTTCGGACCCGAAAAATACAGTTGCTGGGTGCTGTTCCAACTAAGGTCCGACTCATACTGTGGTATGATAGCGGAAGGATCTCCCGCAATAATTATTTGCTGGGTGCTTATTACCGAGCCATCCTCTAAATGAACCTTCCCTGGGTTTATCGACTTTACCATGGTATTAAAGCGAAAATCCGTTTTTTGAAGCTGGCTCTTTAATTGGGCGGCGATGGCCTCGATACCTCCTTCTGGAATTAAAGCATCTCCGAGGGCAAACATCTTGAAAATAAACTGAAACTGCCGACTTGAAGTGGCCAGTTCATGCTCTAAAAATATGCCCCCAAAAAAGGGCTTAAAGAACTGCTCAATGATTTTATTGGAAAATCCGAATTTCTGAAGAAATTCCAGCGTAGAGGTGTCCGCTTCATTGTAAATTTCTTCTTCGCTCTTAGCAAGCACCTGCCGGCGAAGGCGGGCCATTTTAAGTTTGTCTTTTAAGCTGCCCACGGGGCTAAAGGCCATTTTTAGGTATGCGGATGGTCGGCGATTGACATCGATTACCTCAAAGCCCTTTTTGCGATCAAAGCAATAGGCGCCCGAGGCAAAAGCCTTAGTCCTTAGGGCATCTAAATTGAGGTGCTTTTTCACCATTGGATAAGCACCTAAAAGCACTTGGAAGCCATGATCGAGTTGAAAGCCCTCTATGCTGTCGGTTTTTAATCTCCCTCCAGCCTGAGGTGCCGCGTCAAGCACCAAGGTTTTAAGATGGTAGGCCTCTAATTCTTTAGCAGCTATGAGTCCGGATACACCAGCACCAATAATTACGGCGTCGTAATGACTTGACATGCTACACTAGGGATTTAGTTTTAGATCAAATTGATTAATAAAGGTATCGTACTTAGACCATTGATCTGACTCAAATTGTTCTACTTTTTTCAAGAAGTCTTCCTGGGCTTTTAAGTAGTGTTCTGCTAAAATGGTAGCCTGAGAAGAAACGCCGGTCCAACTTCTACCGAGATAACCAGCCGCGGCATAGTATTTCGAGCGTAAAGTATTGGGTTGATCATAATAGCCATCTACTTCTTTACCGAAGATCGCTTCATTTAGGACTTTTAATTCCTTTTTGATGGGCTTTAAGGAGTCTGCAAAGGCCTTTTGTTGCTCCTCATCGAGGTAAATCTTAGCTACTTTTTCGGCAAGCTCCAGCGTTTTCTTTTTGCGTTTAAGGTCATCCACTGCCGTATGTAAGTCTTCCAACTTCGAATCCAGTTCTTGGGCATAGCTAAAGCTTTCCATTTCTTGTTCTTTCGAAATCGAGAGTCGAGGATCCGAATGATAAGTAAATGTGCGTGTTTGTGTATTTCCTTCGTGTGTTAGCCGCAGCGCGTAAGTTCCACTTACCAAATCGAGCGGAGCACGTTCTGTAGTGTCATTTAATGGAGATCTCTGAGAAGGAAAACCTAATCCTTTGTGGCTTAATCGAATTCGGAACTTATGCAGACCGTTTTCCTTCGGCACATCTCGGTAAAAGGTATGGTATACTTCCTTTCCATCTGCCGAGGATAATTGGAATCTGAGCTTCTTTGCTTTTACCGAATCACTCTTTTCGTAATTGTAGTAAACGTAAGCTAGTAAACCACTGGAACGATTCTCACCTTTAAACACACCGTCGGCAGGGAAGCGAGAACCGTCAGCCCGTTTATAAGCCACTTTGTAAGGGTCCTGTTCTAGGTATAGCTGAAGTTTCGGTTCTTGGTTGGAGCGTTCTTCGGCTATTCGCTCCCGTAGAACCTCTAAACCATCTAAGATGTAGGCCGAACGGCCAAAAGTGCCTAAAATTAAATCATCCTCTCTTGGGTGTATTTTGATATCACTTATAAGCGCGGTGGGTAAGTCTTTCGTCCATTTCTGCCAGTGAGCTCCGGC
>CBFHRN010000130.1:0-2290 GCA_965658275.1 Croceimicrobium sp. | reverse complement strand
TGGCCGAAGATGCCTTTAACTTACCTGCTTACGTTAGCCGTGGGTGGATTATTCGCCATAAAGACGAGGATGGAACGCGCTATGACTTCCGCTATACAGATGCGCAAGGCTTTAGAGTAACCATTGAAGGCCTATCCCGCTCCTTTAATAAAGAGTATTGGAATTATGCCAAGCTTATTTCCGGGGTGCTTCGTCATAAAATGCCTCTGCCTTATGTAGTGGACTTAGTAAGTAATTTAAATTTAGACACGGACTTTATAAACACTTGGACCAATGGGGTGGCTCGGGCCTTAAAAACCTTTATTCCGGATGGCACGGAAGCGGTTGATAAGAAGTGTCCCGATTGCGGTGATCCCGAAGGACTGATCTACGAAGAAGGCTGCTTAAAGTGCACGAGCTGCGGTCATTCAAAATGTGGATAAAACTTAGTAGCCTAAAAAAAACTATGAGATCTTTAGTCACTTTTACCTTACTGGGATTAGTATTTTCCATTAATGTCTTTGCTCAATCGAATACACCATTATTTATTGGAGTACAGCCTAATATCACGGTAGAGCCTTTCTAGGAAGAGGGTGAACTAGATGTTGATATTTTACCCTTGGTTTTAGAAGCCTCCATAGGCTTAAGGACCAACCTGAAGGTAACACCTATTGTAAATTACCACTTTGGCGGTCAAACCAACGGCTTGTCCGATATTGGCTTATTTACCGTTCTACCAATTTTCTTTAAAAAGAAAGAAATTCGATCGGATCGGCCTTATGGCTTTTATGTTGGCCCTGTGCTAGGCTTCGGCCGAAATTTAATTAATGATCACTACACCACCACGGTGGCCTTAGAGCCTGGTTATCTTTTTAAAGCTGAAAAACGTTTTACCATAGCTTTGGGGCTGCAGCTTGGAGGCTCCTTCTTTTCGTATGAAAATCAAGCGAATAAATGGGTTACGCACTGGGGTCCAAAGGTTAGTTTTGGTTATTGGGTAAATTAATTCCGAAAGCGCATCTAAAGAAGTGCCGATCCAACACAACTTTTGAAATCAATACCTAAAACCAAAAGGGAATTTAGCCTCCAGTAACACGCAGAGGCGATACCTCCTAATCTTTACCTTTGCTAAAAGTTACTTTAGCCTTAGTTCCGGTCCTTTCCGTATCTAAGTATAAACGGTATCCCGGCAACAGAAGAAACTCCTTTTCTTCCCCTGGCATTAGCGGCTCTTGCTTTAAAAAACGCTCGCCTTCCTGAATGCGAACATAAAGGTACTGACCACCCGTATTACGAACCAAGGCGATGCTTTCCTCATCTGCATAAGGATTTACGGCTGCATCTTGACCTGGTCCTTTACCAATGATAAGCATACTTTGATTAGAGCCTAAGTCGAATACGGATTTCGAAGGGCTGCAAGCCACAGCTAAGAACATCACACCAAAAATCCATGCTTTACCTCGCATCTCTCCAAATTAAAATTGTAGAATCGTCGCCAATCACAAACGTAATGGTTCCCAATAGAAGGCTATAATTTGGAAAACAAGTTAAGAAATAGCCACTTTCAATAGGGACAAGTCCTTCGGGCATTTAGTATTTTCACGAGCTCTAAGCCACCAACATGAAAAAAATCGCGCTCCTTTTAAGTATTCTAACTCTAGCTTCCTGCGGCCTAAATGATTCGCAATCATTGGATAAGAATAGTACCATTTGGTCGGGTCTCTATCAAGGAATATTAAATCAAGAAGGCAATGAAAAAATGGTGGAAGTTCACTTGGATAGCACGCTCGGATTAAGTTTGACGACTATTTCGCTTAAGAATTTTGAGTCGAAACTTTTGAAAAGTGATTCTATTTTCTGGAATACCAATGGTACCGGAATTAGCATAGAGGGGTCTGAGGATGCCATAGTACTAGGAAACAATAAATTAACTTTAGTCTCTGGTGATAAGCGTATTAAGCTTCAAAAAGTGGATCCTTCAAATTCAATTGAAGCACAGAACTGGATACTTGAAGAGCTGAACCAAGTCAAGCTTAGGACCCAAGGCAAGCCCATTCGCATTCTATTAAACTCCACCATTCAGAAACTAAGTGGTTACGATGGCTGCAACTATTTGAACGCCGCATACCAAGTATATTATCCAGAAAAGCGAATTTACTTCAGCCCAATTGCTTCTACCCGACGGGCATGCTTGGAAACCGACTCCTTGGCCCGGGCTTTTCTAAATGCTTTAAACGATTTTGAGAATTATGAGATCCAGGATCGCCAACTGGCATTACTTAAAGATGGAAAGGTGATTGCTCGATTTAAA
>CBFHRN010000129.1:0-2418 GCA_965658275.1 Croceimicrobium sp. | reverse complement strand
TGACCATTACGGTTGTAGACACTAAGGACAATCTTTTCGTATTGCTTATCGCTGTTAAGCGGTTTTTCAATGTAGAAACGATCATTAATCATATCGCCATTAGGCGTAATAATGTTGGGTACTAAAACCGGACCTAGATCGGGTGGTGGGGGTGGAGGAGGGAAGTAGGAAATCCCGTAGTAGAACCAGTTGGATTCGGAAGAGTCTGTTCGTGCTCCACTGCCATTAGGGTTACGAGCTACCACCCGCACTGCATAGGAGCCTTCATTAAGACTATCCGCTCTAGGAATAGTTACAGTAACCGATGTATCGGAGGTGTTGCTTAGGAAGTTCCAGCCTATTTGCAAGGTGGTGGTATCCATTTTACCGCGGTAGATATCGTAAGATCGAGAAGCGGGAGGCATACAGTTGTAATGATTCCAGAACAGGGCCAGCGTGTTGGCCTGATTAGGCTCATTAGTAGACTGTGCACTATCCATACGCAAGCGAATATTGGAACAGAAGCGTGTAAGCTCACGGCCTTTGCCGTTGTACACAAGCATTACTTGGTAATCGTATACGTAGTTGTCTACATAGAAACCATTAGGAGCAAAGCTATCTACAAAGAAGCGTGCGCTTGGGTCATTGATAACTTTAAGCAGTGTCATCGGTCGAACCCCCGAATCAGCACGGTATACATTCCATGAGTCAAAGGTGGCTAAGATGGATGGATCACTTAAAGCGGCATTACCGGACCAATCTAAACGCACATCTAAATCGCGTTCGACGGTAAGTCCATCGAGTTGATAGGTAGGCGCCGGACAGCCACTTACTGGAATTAGAAAGGTATAGAACTCTGGAAGCTCAATACCACACTCATTGGTAAGGGTAGTACCATCATTACCACGACGGATTTGCAATACATAAGTACCATCTACATCCAGTGGTTGGTTCAATACTAAATCCAAATTACGAGACACTAAGAACTGGCAATTGGTCTCCACTTGAATAATCGGACGAGCTACCCCATCCGGGCCAATCAGACGGAAGTCGGTGGGATCCACCGAAGAACAACGTACGTTATTGTTAAACTCGATCGATACCAGAGAGTCAAAACAGTTGTAACCTTGGAATACCGGAATTTGATGAACGGTAGCCACCCCATTGGTAATGGAATCTTCGCCACGGAAGTGGGCCATATTGTATTGATTCATCATCGAATCAATCTGCGCCTGAGTAAAGTTCTGCAACTGAGCATTGTTACTGGCAGCAGTAATGGAAACACGAGGCCCCGAGGCAGAGACAGGGTTACAGTTTGCCGTTACGGGTACCTGAATCTCACGTACTGTTTCACCGATATTTAGCCATTGTATATTACCCGAGTCAAATCTCCAATCTTCCACAATGATCTTCACAACATAAGATCCTTGTTGAGAAGGACTAAAACGGAAGATGCCGGTTTGTTGGTCAATTACAATACCCGTAGAGCTTGGGAATGGCGCATTAACGGTAAAGCCAGTAGAAAACGGAATGTTGGTTCCTGGTCCACATGCATTTCCCGATTGCGGATGACCAAAGCGGTAGCGGATACTATCGTTGTCTAGGTCAATTGCTGCTTGGATAAACTCAAAAGGTTTTGCGCCTGGCTGCGTTAAACAGAAAGCCTTACCCGCGGGGGCCTGTATAAGAGGTGAAGAGCTCTGCCCTAAGGTATTGTTTAGCTTCGCTTCTAAATACATATTGGGCGAGTTGGCTAAGTTCGTCGATTGGTCACGACAACAGGGAGGAGCAGCGGTAAATTTAAAGTCACCACAATTTCCAGGCAATGTTACATAACCACTCCATTTATGTACCGAAAGGTCTTTATAAGATGGGTCTGAGGCATTGGCGCATTCATCTAATCCAGGCACGATCCAACCACCTTGGTTATCATTAGGGGATGCTTGTCCTGCAGGGGGCAGCTGTTTGGTTAGGGTTACGTTCACATTGGGAAAGCAACTACTGGTAATACAAACTGGGAAAGTTCCGCCGGGTATAGTAGCACCACCATTATTACGATAGAAGTTCACGAAGACTTCATAACGAAGTGAGTCCGTTGGAATCGGTGCCCATCGATAATAAATCTCACCACTGGAATAGTGGGAGGCCTTGAGTTCGCTGTTTGGAAGAAACACAAATAGCGCGAAAGCCCAAATGCCAAGTGTTTTAAAAATGTTCATGCCTTAATCTTTAGAGATCTAAAAGTACTAAGGTTAATTATAGTCACAAGGGTGAAAAAATAGAAAGACGACTTTCACTTAGTAAAAGAAAAAAGGCCCGTTTCACAACGGGCCTCTTGAATATTTAACGGAAGGATCTATTAGTTAACCCCTGCATTAAGGGTAATATTACCCTGCATATTTTCATTTTGTCCGGTAGTAGGGTTGGCTAATTCGAGGA
>CBFHRN010000128.1:0-2461 GCA_965658275.1 Croceimicrobium sp. | reverse complement strand
TCTGCAAAAGTAGATAAAAATTATAGTCGTACAAACCTAATATTCAATTTTCTGAACTTCTTTTCGCAGTAGGTCTAAAGCCATTAAGGCCGATCGACGAATATTGCGTTCTCTATGGTTGCCAAAATTGTATTTCCTAGCCATAGCGCCCTTTGGTCCAGCCACGGCAATCCACACGGTTCCAACCGGTTTCTCGAGGCTTCCGCCTGATGGGCCGGCCACCCCGGTAGTGGCTAATCCAAAATCGCTGTTGCATTTTTCCCGAACCCCTTTGGCCATTTGCAAAGCAACTTCCTCACTTACCGCACCAAAAGCTTTTAAACTTTCTTCCTTTACGCCCAATAAATTTACTTTAAGGGTATTACTGTAAGACAATATGCCTCCCAAAAAATAATCGGAGCTCCCCGGTACTTTGGTAATCAAATGGCCCACATAGCCACCGGTGCAACTTTCTGCAACCGCCAAGGTGGCTTGCCTAGCCTTAAGGGACTGGCCAACAATTTCTTCAATAGAATTGGCATCCTCTCCGAAAATTAGGTCACCTAAAATGGCCCTGGCTTCTTCAAGAGACTCATGCACCATTTTTTTACTTAATTCCTGACTTGCGGCATGACCACTCAAACGTAGTTTAACCAAGCCAGGCGATGGTAAATAAGCCAATTTTAATTCGGGTGGCAAATGATCTTCCCACTCACTTAGGCGTTCGGCTAAATCACTCTCGCCAACGCCTTGGGTGATTAAAGTTTTATGGTAAATCCTGCCAAGCTCCTGACTTTCTAAAATCCAAGGAATAATCTTATCGCCAACCAGATGCTCCGTTTCATAAGGCACCCCAGGTGTAGAAAAGAAATAACGACCCTCCTTCTCAAAACGCATCCCAGGTGCTGTACCGGTATCATTTACAATGGCCACACATGAGCTAGGCACATAGGCTTGTTGGCGATGCACTTCCTTTGGCTCGCGGTTAAAAGAGGCAAATAACTGAAGTATTTTTTGGTACACTTCTTCCTGAAACACCATCTCACCTCCAAAATAATCCAACAAGGTTTTTTTGGTGATATCATCCTTCGTCGGACCCAAACCGCCGGTCATAAACACATACTTGGTTTGTGGGTGAAGAGTGTCAAAAGCATGTCGAATAGCCTGCTCTTCGTCGGCAATTACACGCTTTAAATGCACCTTTATGCCGTATAAATTGAGCTTAGCTGCAATAAAGGAAGAGTTGGTATCAATCGTTTGACCAATGAGTATCTCGTCTCCAATCGCGATAATTTCGGCTTGCATGCTTAAGATTTGGGGCAAATTTAATTTAATCGCTGAACTGGGACGATTGTTTTAGAATCATTAATTTACTAATCCCTAAATCAACAGACATGCTTAGAAAAATTAGTCTCGCTTTGGTACTCCTAATGTCATTTAGTGCCTGCAAGATCTTCGATTACATTCCTACCGGCCCCATTGCCCCAACTGAATTGGAGATCAGCCAAGCCTTAAAAGAAGCCCTGCAAATAAGTATTCAAAATGCGGTTCTTCGAAGTTCTAAAGAAGATGGCTTTTACGCCAACCCTAAAATTCGCATCCCATTTCCGCCTGAAGCACAAAGGGCGGCTAATACTTTACGCGATTTAGGCATGGGTGTGGTGGTCGATAATTTCGTGGAAACCATGAACCATGGTGCCGAAAAAGCGGCGGCCAAGGCCACTCCAATTTTTAAGAATGCCATAACCTCCATGAGCATTGGGGATGTATACGGTATTTACAAGGGAAATGAAGATGCAGCCACGCAATACCTGCGCAGTCGCACTTCAAACGAATTAAAGAGAGCCTTCCGACCTGAAATTGACAAGAGTTTAGAAACCGTAGGAATTACCAAATACTGGGAGCCTGTGGTTTCTACCTACAATAAAATTCCATTTGTGGATCCGATTGAAACGAATTTAAGCGACTACGTCCTAAATCGAACCATGGATGGCTTATTCCAATTGATGGCTGAGGAAGAAGCGAAAATACGTCAAGACCCAGCTGCACGAGTAACGCTGCTACTGGAACGCGTTTTTGGATACCAAGGAAATAGTTGATTTACCGCTTCCTCTTAAATAAACGTTCTAACCAAGAGCCCAGGGATTTTTCTTTGGGCTCTTCTTTTTGGGTGGAATCTTCCTCCACTCCTATTTCGACATCAAAGACGTCTTTTAAACGATCCCAAAAGTTTTCCTCTCGGTAATCGGGGCAATCGAGGCGCGCTAAAAGCTCCTCAGACACCTCTGGCCACTGCACCGCCTCCATTTGTTTTTGAGCATAACGCGCAAAAACCGGCAAAGCGAAAGTAGAGCCCGAGCCGAGGCTCCCACTCCTAAATCGAATCAATGGATTTACGCCGCCCATCCAAGTTACCGATACCTCATCGGGCGAGTAGGCTGCAAACCAAGCATCACTGTAATTTTGAGAGGTTCCGGTTTTA
>CBFHRN010000127.1:0-2463 GCA_965658275.1 Croceimicrobium sp. | reverse complement strand
GAAAGCGGCGAAGATTGCGAAGACCGCCTATGAGAATGGCACTACTTTAAAAGAAGAGGCCATCAATTTAGGATATGTTACCGCCGAAGAATTTGACGCCTGGGTGCGTCCAGAAGATATGGTAGGCAGCTTGAAGAAGTAAGCCCTCCCACCTTATGCACCAAAACCCTGAGGCTTTCGAGCTTCAGGGTTTTTTGTTTAAATAGTCGATCACGGCCCCCTCCAATTCGGGATAAAAACGCTGAAAACATTCTTCAAAAAAGGCTTCATCGAGCTTCAATTGTAGCACCGCTTCCGCCATGCGATTGCTATAATGCGCCCGTCTAGACATACCGCCCAAACTGCGCTCAATACCACTCCTAAATTGATAATGGTACAACCAATCGCCTTTCTCCATAAAGGTAAAGGTATGCTGCGCTCTGCCCGGTAAAAGCTCCCAATGCTTTCGAAAAGTTTGGTAAACATCCTGACTAAAGTCTTGCAACTCTTTACCGACGATATTGGAGTAATCCCGCGCTAAGAAATGATCCATAATAATGTCATTGACCACGCCCGCGTATTTCCCTTGGACGGGCCGCCATCTTTCGAGCATTTCGCGGACTACTGCATGGCTATCCGTATAATCATCGATAAAATGATGCAGTAAAATGCCGCGCTGCACGTCCGCTGGAAAATCCGCATAATACTTCCGCCGCGTAAAATCTGCAATAGCATTGCCAATCATCAAGCCTTCTTGATCATCGCTGAGACTTAAGTGTGCGAGGAAGTTCATTTATGGAAGATAGAACTTAGAGTTTAGAATGTAGAATGTAGAGAACATAAATGTTGGGAAGCAGCGAGGCAGGGATGCTCACTATGTTCGCGCAGGGTCACTCCCTTTGGTCGTGCACGGAGGCTGGGTGGCACGGCTCAGCATGACAAAAAGGAATAAAGTGACATCCGAAGGACCTCACTCAGCAATAGAATAAACTGTCTAGATACTAGGTACTAAATACTAGCTACCCTTACAAAGCCATCACCTCAAACTCGTAGTTTTCGGTAATGGGGTTGATAAGAAGTTTTTTGCAAGCCTCATCTACCTTTGCTTTGGCGGAAGTTTCATCCTCAGCTTCCACTTCTAAGTGAATGTGCTTACCAATGCGCACGCCAGAAATTTCGGCTAAACCGATGTTTTTCATACTGCTGCTTACCGCTTTTCCTTGTGGATCTAAAAGCGCCTTGTGAGGCATTACATTGATTTCGGCTCTGAACTTCATACTATATACTTTAGGCCTTTTTTCCAGGCTTGAATAAGAGAGATATTAGAAGGTACAAAGGTATAATAAAGGCAAGAGCTCTGAAACGAAGTAGCGCAAAAAGAAGCACAATTGCCACCACTAATAAAATTCGAGCCTTATTATTCTTCCAGCTGAAGTCTTTCACTTTTAAGGAAAGCATGGGTAATTCGGCCACCAGCAACAATGAGCTAGCTATAGTAATAGCGCTTAAAAAGAAAGGATGCAAAAGGATAGCCTCGGTTGTGGTATTATCCGTGTTAAGTGCCCAAATGGCCAAAGAGTAGATTAATACGGCATTAGCGGGTGTGGGTAGGCCAATGAAATTTTCGGACTGACGGGTGTCAATATTAAATTTTGCCAAGCGCAAGGCACTAAACAGCGGAATTAAAAGGGCGATATAAGGTAAAAAGGCCGGCAAGGGCTCTCCACCATCTGGCGCAAGGCTAAATATTTTAAACCAAAGTAAACCCGGAGCTAAGCCAAAACTCACCATATCCGCCAAGCTATCCAATTGTAATCCAAGTTCGGAGTGCACTTTTAAAGCACGTGCCACCAGGCCATCCAGGAAGTCAAAAACTAAGGAAGCCGCTAGCAACCAGAGCAATAAATCGTAACGTTGCTCAAAAGTGGCGATAATCGCCAAGGCCCCTGAAGCCAAATTGGCAAGGGTAAGGATATTGGGTAAATTCGATTTCAGCATATTCTAAGGCAATATTAGCATATTTGCTAAGTTAAGATTGAGGAAATTATTTTATTTGCCACAAAGTATCCCTTTGAAGAAATTTTTCTTTTTACTCCTGCTCCCGACCTTAGGCTTTTCACAAGCTCGAAAATACTCCAATGCTTTTTTAGACATCGGGGTAGACGCTCGTGCTATGGCGATGTCGAATGCAGTAATTGGCTCCAGTAATGATGTGAACTCCGTTTACTGGAATCCTGCAGGTCTCGCCGAGATAAGGGGTTCTTGGCAAGCTAGCGCCATGCACGCCGAATACTTTGCCAGCATAGCCCAATACGATTATGCGGCTTACGCCCAGGCCATTGATGCCAATAGCAGTGCGGGACTTTCTTTTATACGATTTGGGGTAGATGATATTTTAAACACAACCGACCTGATCGATCAAGATGGCAATGTAGACTACGATCGTATAACTCGTTTCTCGGCCGCGGATTATGCTTTAATTGG
>CBFHRN010000126.1:0-2464 GCA_965658275.1 Croceimicrobium sp. | reverse complement strand
TATGGCCCGACGCTTAGAAATGCCTTTTAAAGAATTGAAACACCCATATTCTTGGGGAGAGGACTTTGGTTTATTTACGAAAAATAAAAAGGGAGCCATGTTTGGAATAGGTTCAGGTAGAGACTGTCCTGTATTACATCATCCGGCCTATGATTTCCCAGACGCACTTATTGAAAAGGCATCAAATTTATTTTACGAAATTTTGAAAGAGCGATTGGATGGATAATACAAGCTTCATTGAAATCAGTCGCTCGGCTTTAAAGAATAACCTAGATTATATTCATTCAAAGAAAAAGGCAAAAACCAAGCTTTCTCTGGTGGTTAAGGGTAATGCATACGGCCATGGAATAGAGGTTTACGCCCCTCTGGCCGCAACGCTAGGAGTAAAGCACTTTTCCGTTTTTGATGCCCACGAGGCCTACTTATTAAAGAAAAGTTTAAATAGTCCAGCAGAGTTAATGATCATGGGTATGATCAGTGACGATCAGATCTCTTGGGCGATAGAAGAAGAGGTGGGATTTTTCATATTTGACGAACATCGTTTAGATCAGGCGATTGCTTTAGCCAAGGCAATTGGAAGAAAGGCTAAGATTCACGTTGAACTTGAAACGGGAATGAACAGAACGGGTTTTGAAAAACCATCTTGGATCAAGCTTTACCGAAAGCTAGAAGCGAACCGTGATTACTTAGAAATAGAAGGCCTATGTACACATTTTGCTGGTGCCGAAAACATTGCCAATCACTTGAGGGTAATACGTCAGGTAAAGCGTTTTAAGGAGGGAAGAGCACACTTTCAAGGCTTAAACCCAACCTATATTCACGCGGCTTGCAGTGCAGCTTTCTTAAGGTTTCCAAAAAGTCAGCATGACCTGGTTCGAGTGGGTATCTTGCAATATGGTTTTTGGCCATCGGTAGAAACGTACATTGCCACAGAAGGCATGAATCCACAGGCTAAAGATCCATTACAAAGACTTATTTCTTGGAAAAGCCGAATCATGAACCTAAAGAAGGTTAAAAAAGGGGAGTTTATCGGCTATGGGACAAGTTATTTAGCGACTCAAGACACTAAGGTGGCCGCAGTTCCGGTTGGTTATTCCCATGGTTTTAGTAGAAGTCTAAGCAATGCGGGACGTGCCTTAGTACGAGGGGTTCGGGTCGGTGTTATTGGGGTGGTTAATATGAATGTAATGATGTTGGATGTGAGCCACGTTCCAGGCGTTGAAACAGGGGACGAGGTGGTTTTAATTGGCGAACAAGGTGACCAAAGTATATCTGTAAGCTCTTTTAGCGAGTACTCGGATCAAATGAATTATGAATTACTTACGCGATTACCGCATGATATACCGCGTTATATAACAGATTAGTATGGCTTATTTAACCTTTAATAGAAGCAAGCTTCGACATAATTACGATTATTTAAATCGTCTTTTTCAAAGGCATAATATCGAGTGGGCCATTGTAACCAAGCTTTTGTGTGGAAACGAAGCTTTGTTAAGAGAGGTTATTGATTTAGGGATCAAAGAAGTATGCGATGCTCGTATCAGCAACTTAAAAATAATAAAGGAAAACGCTCCTGAAAAGCTACAAACCGTTTACATCAAACCTCCCGCAAAAAAGATTATTCCTGAAGTAGTGCGATATGCCGACGCATCGTTCAACTCCGAATATAAAACCATCAAGGCCATCTCTGAAGAAGCCGGCCGCCAAGGGAAGATGCATAAAATCATAATTATGATTGAGCTTGGTGATCTACGGGAAGGAATTATGGGAGAAGACCTGATGGACTTCTATGGTTCGGTTTTTAAGCTCCCAAATATTAAAGTTACGGGTATTGGGTCTAATCTGAACTGTCTTCATGGAGTAATGCCTAGTCAAGATAAGCTTATTCAACTCTCTTTATATAAACAACTTATAGAAGCGCGATTCGGAAGGCAAATTCCTTGGGTTACGGGAGGCACATCAGTTGTGATTCCCCTTTTGCAGAGTCACCAATTACCGAGTGGGATTAATCATTTTAGAGTAGGAGAGACTCTGTATTTTGGAACCGATATTGTTAACCACTGCGATATTCAGGAGATGGAGCAAGATGTAATTACCCTTTATTCGCAGATTATCGAGATAAACGAAAAGCCAATGGTTCCAATAGGTGAAATGGAGGCTAACCCTCAAGGAGAAACTTTTGAGGTAGATGAATCCCTATATGGAAAAACGAGCCACAGGGCTATTTTGGACGTAGGCACTTTGGATATATCTTCAGACTATCTTATTCCCGTAAAAGACGAGGAAATGGAGTTTGTTGGGGCCAGTAGCGACATGCTGGTAATTGATATTCATGAAAACAAAAAGGGCTATAAGGTGGGCGACTATATTCCGTTTCATTTAAAGTACATGGGCGCCCTAACTCTTTTTAATTCCTATTATATCGAAAAGCGTATTATCGATTAAAAGAGGCCTTCGGGATTGG
>CBFHRN010000125.1:967-2718 GCA_965658275.1 Croceimicrobium sp. | reverse complement strand
CATTTCCACTAACTCTTTTGCAATGGATTCGCCGCGATCTCTGGCATACCATTTTTGAAGATCCATGGTGATTTCAGATTTAGGCCTTCCTTCGGCCTTGCCGTCCAGATGGATTTGTTGCGCTGCAGCCGGTCTTGGACCCCATTCCCCTAGTTCATTACCTGTTTCTAAACTGTAGCGAATTAATTTAGGAATAGAACGTCCTCCATTAGTCAGGTGCTGATCCATTAATTCTAAATTCTCATCACGCAACAGAATCTTAAGATTTATCTTTTCACTGTATTCGGCCATCTTAGCCATAACGGGTAGAGCATGAGCGGCATCGCCACACCATCCTTCGCTGAGTACCACCCAATCTTCAGGATGACTTAAATTATCTAAAGTCTCTTTTATTGCATCACTTAACTCAAAACGTTTATCCCACTTATCCATTCGTGAGTTATTGAGATCTGTGTACTTTAAAAAATCCTCTGAGGTAGAACCTCCTGTAGCTTTGCCTTCTTCGCGCAAACGATGAATCATTTCACGATAGCCGGCATAGTCGTATACTTTAGAAGCTGTTTCTGTAGCTGTCATTTTATTTACATTTTGTATTACAAAAGTATAGACGAAAAAAGCCACCAAGTATGACAAAGGACACTTAGTGGCTTATAAAGTTATAAGACGAATCTATCTTAGCTAAACTGTGCCGATACAGTTTCGCTCTTAGGACCTTCGCTGTAATCGTAAAATCCTTCACCGGATTTCGCCCCAAGTTTACCCGCTCTAACCATGTTTACTAGTAATGGACAGGGTGCGTATTTAGGATTACCAAATCCTTCGTGCAATACATTTAAAATCGATAGACATACATCCAAACCAATAAAATCGGCCAATTTCAAGGGCCCCATCGGATGCGCCATACCTAATTTCATAATCGTGTCAATCTCTTGTACACCTGCAACGCCTTCAAATAAGGTGATGATAGCCTCATTAATCATAGGCATCAGGATGCGATTAGACACAAAGCCTGGATAGTCATTACACTCAGTGGGTACCTTTCCTAAATCCTTGGAAAGGGCCATAATGGTTTCGGTAGTCTCATCGGAGGTTGCATACCCTCGAATCACTTCCACCAATTTCATAACCGGAACTGGGTTCATGAAATGCATGCCAATTACCTTTTCGGGGCGCCCTGTTACGGCTGCAATTTGGGTTAGACTTATTGAAGAGGTATTCGATGCCAAGATCGCTTCTGGCTTCGAGTACTTATCCATATCAGCAAAGATCTTCAGTTTGAGATCCACATTTTCGGTTGCTGCTTCCACTACCAAATCAACATCGGCTAAAGCAGAAGCCATATCGGTATGGGTACTTAAGTTCGCCAAAGTCGAACTCTTCTTCGCTTCGTCAATTGCGCCCTTATTGAGCTGGCGATCCAAATTCTTTTCAATGGTTTTCATTCCGCGCTCCAAAGCAGCATCGGAAATATCTACCAAGTTTACAGTAAAGTCGTTTTGTGCAAATACGTGGGCAATACCATTACCCATGGTTCCTGCACCAATTACGGCTACTTTTTGCATTGTTTGTATTTTGAGATTTGAGGATTTATTCTTGAATTAATTTCTGTATAAAGGTGTCGTTTTCACTCACGAAGTCTTCCCATACTGGAGTGCCAGGTCCCGAGAATCCGGTATGAATCTTACGCACCTGATGTTTTCGGTCTAGATAAATCGCAGTTGGGTAACTCATCACGTGGTTCAACATCGGTA
>CBFHRN010000125.1:0-961 GCA_965658275.1 Croceimicrobium sp. | reverse complement strand
CGGTATGAATCTTACGCACCTGATGTTTTCGGTCTAGATAAATCGCAGTTGGGTAACTCATCACGTGGTTCAACATCGATAACTTTTCAGCTGCCTTATCGTCACGCGTGGCTCCAGCTAACAAGACAGGGTAAGGAACCTGTAAATCGTTTTGCATCTTAGAAGCTCTTTTTAAAGCCGTTTCTAAATCACGAGCTCTTTCAAAGCTGAGGCAAACGATTTCCAGTCCTTGATCACTGTATTGCTTGTAAACCTCGGTGAGGTACTTACTTTCATCGTAACAGTTAGGACACCAAGAGCCACTAATTTGAACGATTAGAGCCTTATTCTCAAAACGTGAATCGGATAAACTTACGGTATCTCCTTCTAAATTAGGAAAGCTAAAGTCAAAGCCATCATAGCCCTCCTTAATAAAGGTTAAGGCATCTGGATCAGGTAAGCTAAAAGTGCTATCCTTATACATTATAAAAGGGGCCATGTACGATCGACCTGAGTAGAACCGACCTCGAATAGTATCAAAAAGTTCAGCTTCAAAATGAAACAAATGGGCTCCATCAAAAGCTGAAAAGTTCAACTTACCGGCGGCTGCAGAGCCCTGCAAATAGCGATAATCACCGGTTGAAGTCATCACGGTGCCATGTACTTCTCCATCAACAATTTCAAAATAAGCAAGGCCACTGCTTCCATCATCGCTTCCTGGATTAAAATCCATTCGCCAATAACCTTTTAAGGGGTCTAAGTTTTGGGTATTTGGATAACGATCAAACCCTCTCTCTGCAGTAAAGGGTAGTACATAGTCTTTGGCATCAGGATTTATGTATTTACCTATTAGCCCATCTGCCTCCACTTTCACCAAAAAGTAGTTTGCGAAGACCGGCATCTCAATTTTAAAGCTATCCTTCGCTAAAGGAATCATAGTCGCTTCCAGTTGCTCATCCCCATTTAATACAGTGAAAACGTA
>CBFHRN010000124.1:0-2759 GCA_965658275.1 Croceimicrobium sp. | reverse complement strand
GCTTAGGGCTTAGGGCTTAGGGCTTAGGGCTTAGGCTCAAAATAGAAAATTCTCTCCCCTCTTGGCTCTCCGCTCTCCGCCATTGTCTCCCTCACTGCTCCACTTCTTCCTGCGCAGGTTCGTAACCAAATAACTTCTTTTCGCGAATCATCTTATCAACGTAGGTAGGAAGGGCTTCTTCCCAACCAGCTTCGCCATTCCGAATCTTTTTGAGGATATCTCGACTAAAGATTTGAAGAATCTTGGGATCAAAGTTTTCGATATCCTTAATGCGTCGATTAAAGAGGAGGAAGTCGTATAAAGGCTTCAATCGAGGATGAATCTTGAAGGTCTTGGTTGTATGCAAATCCGCTCCAGGCTCGGGCTGTGAAGGATAGATATACAACTTAAGATCTGTGGAATACAATACACCAAAGGCCTCTAGAATACCGCCTTTTAACTCGCGGTAATAACGATCATCAAAAAGCTCCTGCAAATTGGTGTAGCCCATAATCAGACCCATACGTTCTTCGGTAAAACGAGAGAAATATTCCACCAACTTATAGTACTGTTGGTAATTGGATATCAATACCGTCTGCCCCAAGGAACAAAGGATTTCCGCTCGATCTAAGAAATCTTGCTCATCGATCTCCCCTTCCGCCTTTAGGTTGTTGAGGGTAATCTCAAAGAGCACCACTAAATTTTCTTTATCGACTTTTCGTTCCTTGGTAAAGTATTCGATACCCGTGCGGACCATGTCGATATTCACCTTGGTAACGGGACGGAAACTACCACGAGCCGTTAGAATGTTTTTCTTGTAAAGCAAGGCCGCTGGCAGGATATTATTACCCTCTGGGCCAAAAATCACCGCATCGGTCATCCCGTATTGCAAGAGGCGTAAAGACATCAATCGGTTATCTACCTCTTCAAACTCGGGTCCTTCAAAATGGATCATATCAATCTCCATCTTGTAACGGGCGATATTGTCGTAAAGGGACTTTAGTAATTCCTCCGGATTCTTGCGGATGTTAAATACACCGTAAATCAAGTTCACCCCCATTACACCTATGGTCTCCTGCTGCAAGGCAGCTTCTTCCTCTTTCATACGAACGTGGAAGAGCACATCATTAGGAGCCTGATCGGGATGCAGTTGAAAACGGATACCCATCCAACCATGACCTTTAAACTTACGAGTGAAATTGATAGTAGCCACGGTATTCGCAAAGGCGAAATAACATCGCTTTGGAAAATGCTCACGATCCAATCTTTGCTCTATCAAGCCGTATTCATGGTCCAACATCTTACGCAATCGCGCTTCGGTAACATAACGACGGTCTTTCTCTACACCATAAATGGCATCCGAGAACTCTTTGTCGTAAGCACTCATCGCTTTTGCAACGGTTCCCGAGGCTGCGCCCACACGGAAGAAGTTGCGGACCACTTCCTGGCCAGCACCGATTTCCGCAAAGGTTCCGTAAATGTTTTCGTTAAGATTTACTTTCAAGGCTTTTTGAGCCGTAGAGAGAACCATCCGTTCCATAGAAAAGGGGCTTGATCTAACAGATTATAGGTTAACAAATTTAAGAGTTTGACTAAGTTTGAAGGCGAAAAGCGGAAATAATTTCGCGCAAGAATTTTTGACCATGGAATTTCTCCTTCTTGGCACAGGAACCTCTCAAGGAATTCCTGTTATTGGCTGTAAATGTGAGGTCTGCGAGTCGAGCGACCCTCGAGATCAACGCTTGCGTTCCAGCCTCTTGGTTCGAAGTTCCACGACCACCGTTTTAATTGATGCGGGTCCGGATATGCGCCAGCAGCTACTGCGCGCCAAGGTGGATGATATCCAAGCTCTAATTATCACTCACGAACATCAAGATCACACAGCGGGCCTCGACGAGGTGCGGGCTATTAACTTCTTGCAAAAGCACGATATTCCCATTTATTGCACTGAGCGTGTAGAACGTAGATTAAGGGAGCAATATTCCTATATTTTCAATAATCAAGACTATCCCGGTATTCCGCAGATACGCTTTGAGCGGATGGGTACTGATCCTTTCCAAATCGGAGATATCTCCTTTGAGCCGCTCCTACTCTTGCACGGCGCGCTACCGGTGCATGGCTTTCGAATCCAAGACTTTGTGTACATCACGGATGCCAACCAAATTAGTGAAGAGGTTTCTAATCAAATTCGCGGTGCAGCGGTGATGGTAATCAACGCACTCCGTCATGAAAAGCATCATTCTCATTTCACCTTAAGCGAAGCGCTGGAACTCGCGGATAGATTAGAGATCGAGCAATTGTACACCACACATATTAGTCACCAATTAGGTTTACATGCCCAAGTGGAAGCGCAGCTACAGCCGGGCAGAAATCTGGCTTACGATGGACTTTCGATTAAGATGTGAACTAAATTCGCGCCTAAATGATAGCCATGCAGAAGGAATTTGACTTGATTGTGATTGGAGGTGGTATTGTAGGACTCGCAACAGCTTACAAATACCAATTAACACATCCCAAAAACAAAGTAGCGATTTTAGAGAAGGAGGAGGCCCTAGGTGCGCATCAAACGGGTCGAAATTCGGGGGTAATCCACTCCGGAATCTACTACAAGCCGGGTTCCTTTAAAGCTCAAAACTGCACTAATGGTCGTAAGCAAATTGTAGCCTTCGCGAAAGAACATGGGGTAAAGCACGACATCTGTGGGAAAATTATTCTTGCCACAGAAGAAAAAGAGCTGCCTATCCTGCAAGGTATATTTGAAAGAGGTCAGGCTAACGGCA
>CBFHRN010000123.1:0-2993 GCA_965658275.1 Croceimicrobium sp. | reverse complement strand
CAATGGGTGTTTTTGGAACGATTTCTAAATATAATTCAATATCAATTATTTAGTTTACCCCAAGGTAAATTTTGAGTCCCTTTATTCTCCTACTCTCATCTCCTCATCCTATTCGCCTCCTCCCAAGAACTCTCCCCCATTTAGAGCAAGCTCTTCATTCGTGGTGTCGTCGTGTGAGGTCCCTTCCCTACCTTTACTTCATGAATGCATTTAGTCCCCTTCGTTTCCAATCCGGCTACAAAACCAAAAACCGTTTTCTTTTAGCGCCCATGACCAATACGCAGAGTCATGCCGATGGCCAATTATCGGAAGACGAATACCATTGGCTCAAAATGCGGGCTGAAGGCGGTTTTGGCATCAGCATGACCTGTGCTTCGCATGTCCAAAAAGAAGGGCAAGGCCCAAACTTCATTAGCTATATGCGACGCTGGGAAGGATTTGTAAAAGACTAATCCAAGCTAGGCTAAAAGCGGTGATTCCAGCAAAACCTATAAAACGATATATACCCCGAATCCGATGCATACTCCCTTCCTTTAATGGGTGAAAGTAAGGTTCTGAAGCATTAAAAAAACACAGACGACTAAGATTGAAAAAAATTAACCCCAGGCTAACCCATTCTTTACCTAGCCGTAATTTCAAAGAGAGGTTTCGGCTTAGCTAAAATAAAAGGCAAAAAAATGGCTACTCATTCCAACCTTATAAGGCAATTCAACATCTTTATCAAAAATAATATTATGCACAAACGCCTTTTCTTCACCCTCTGCAGCCTAGGCTTCTTGCAAGTATTTATTGTGGCCTGTTGCCCCGATAATGAAACCTACTACAGCATCATTAATGGTATTTTCACCAATAATTATCAATTTAATGAGCCTGTAAGCGACAGCAGCCTGGTGGCTTTGGAAGACTACCAACTTCTCTTAGGTATCGAAGACGAATTGATTACCGAGGTCTCCCCCCTACAAGATTTGGTAACATCTTCCTATGCGCTATCCTGCGACGACTATATTCGCGGTGGCTTGCGCTCCAAGGTGAAGGGCTTCCAGGTTTCAGCGAATAAAGCCATTTTCGGGACTGCCGCGGATACCAGCCTCGACCCTAGCAAGCTAAGCCTTACCCCCGATTTCAACTCCGATGGATCGGGAACCTACTACAACGTCGATACTTTTATCGAACACTTAAACGAAGAGAATTATTTCCCATACTTCTGGTACCTGACTTTTAAGGACACCACCAATAGCAGCGAATATTTCCAATTTACGCTTAGCCTGGAGCTGGAAAATGGAACGGTTTACGAGAGTACGAGTCCGAGTGTTCGATTTAATTAAGCCCGACTCTAGCCCAGCACACCTTCTTTTATTGAACCAAGAGTCTTCTCGAACCTAGTTCCGGTCGTCCCTTTTGGCGCAAGAAATACATCCCTGGCTCCAAGCTTAATTGAAGCTCATTCCTGCCTTCTTGCACTCGGAAAGTGGCTACTTTTTTGGCCAAGGGAATTATAGACCTCGATGCCATTCGCATTTACAATCAGCTAGGGTCTTTAGTTTATAAAGCGAATTGGATTGAAAAGCAGTCTTCCCATAAACTAAAACTACAAGGACTAAAGCCAGGCCTCTATGAGATTCAGGTTAAAATGGGCAGGGTTTGGCGGCACAGCCGACTGCAAATTGCTGGGGGATAGTTCAGAGGGTGATAGGAAAAGGAGAGGATGAGAGGATTAAGGGACAGATTTTTTCCCGATATTGTTCTCTCTAAATCAATTCATTAACCATGAACACTATCAAAATTGAAATCAAATGGGCCCTCATTTTCTCCATTATGGGATTACTGTGGATGGTCCTCGAAAAGGCCTTGGGCTGGCACGATGAGCATATCGACCAGCATATGTACCTCACCAACCTCTTCGCCATTCCTGCGATTATCGTAATGGTGCTGGCCCTCAAAGACAAGAAGAAAAACTTCTACAGCGGGCGCATGAGCTATATGGACGGATTCAAATCGGGTTTAATCTTATCCTTGATTATTGCCGCTTTAAGTCCGCTTACCCAATACATCACCTCCACGATCATCACCCCCGACTATTTTGCGAATGCCATTAAGGCTTCGGTAGAACTCGGCTATTTCGCCACTACCGCCGAAGCGGAAGCGAATTTCAACCTCGAGAACTACATGATGCAAGGTGCGATTGGCGCGCTTATTATGGGCGTGGTTACGGTGGCCATTGCGATGATCTTTATTCGTTCGAAGACAGAGTAACGGAGATAAGAAGCTCAGGGGCTCAGAGGCTCAGAGGCTCAGGGGCTCAGGGGCTCAGGGGCTCAGGGGCTCAGGGGCTCAGGGTATAAGAGGTCTTTTGGATGACAAAATAAGGCTCAACTCATCCTCTTATCTCTTCTTCCACTCCTCCTCTAATTTCCCTTGTGCGGCATCGTGCAAATAATGTAACTTAGGACTTGTCGGATAGAAGCCAAACCAAGTGCCCTGCTTGCGAAGATAGATCCACTGCTGGCCGCCATCTAAATTGCTGGGGCTAAAGGCATCGTATTCTAAAGGAACAGCTAGGCTATCCAGATTGAAGGAATAAATTCCCCAAAGGCCCTTTTGCTGCACTAAAAAATAGTTGAATTGCCGCTTCTCAACCGGAAGAATACTATCGTAAAGCGCCGGCCTTAGAAATTGTGGGTCATAAGCCAGGTGCGACCAAGAAGCCCATAATCCGTATTTACCCTGCCGTTGATAGATATAGAAATTCGAACCGATGGCCTGCACCCTTTCCATGGGAAGCGCTACCAAGGTCGTTTCCCCTTTCAAATAATGAAGCAGCCTTGGTGATTCTCCGCCTTTCTTCAATAAAACACTGGCATTAGTAACCCGATCAAAACAATCGAAGCTCAGTGAGTCCTCTATGACCTTAAAATCATAAGCTATCAAAGTGTAATAGCCACCCTTCAATCCAAAGTGAATTTGACGATCGCCGAAATGCCCATCCTGCACCA
>CBFHRN010000122.1:0-3078 GCA_965658275.1 Croceimicrobium sp. | reverse complement strand
AGTCTAATTGCCAAGCCAATTCTGGATCTAAGCTTGCGCTACCTTGCTCATGCCTAAAAGTACCATGGTGTACTCCGTTAGAGCTGAGCTCTGCTATGTTTGGTGCTCTAAAGCTGCGCGCCATGTGGGCCTTAAACAACCAAAAGGGATTGGCTTTGTAGCTGACCCCAAATGCTCCAGCTAGATTCGAAAAACTTCTATTTATTGCCGGAGAACGAACCGCTAGGGAATCGATATTGGCCCACCAAGGACTCGTACTTAGTTCGGAGTTCACCTGCTTGTATTCCCATCGCAGGCCGCCATCCCAATGCCACTTTTCGGATAATTCACCTTTGCTTAAAGCAAATAAGCCCGACTGATAGATTTCAAAATTGGGAATTAGATACTCGAAACCATCTCTTTTATTAAGCTTCATTTGCTGAGCAGTTCCTAGCAGGATTTCGTGATCCCCTAAATGAACCCGATAACGCGCATTTAACTGCCAGCTGTCTTGAATTAACCCCAAGGCTAAGGTGGCACTGCTATCCAACTCTTCAAAACCATGAGCATGAGGAATGCTTCGTTCTGCCCGGTCATTTCTCTGAAACCCTCCTTCCAGCTCAAGCCAATGGTCGGCTAAGCGAATGTTTTGCAGGGTAAAGAGCTTGTAGTGCTTTATTTCCTGCCGCGGAAAAGCTATATCGGAAGAGGAGCCAATTTGACCCACATCATAGGCGCGAGGAACACCCGTTGCTCCGGGATATAAACCTTGCTCTTGCTCATAAAAGGAGACTAAATAGCGCGCCCTATAGTCGTCGTCTTGCCAAGCGAAATTCCAGTTTGCCGAACTCAGCTGCCCAGCGGTATTTTTTAGCGTACCATCTGTAATGGGTAAAACAAATCCATTGTAAATAAACTGTTCCGCCGGGACCTTAAAATCCTGGAATTGACGGTGACTCAGTCGCAGGCTTGAATAAAATTTCCCTTGCTTAAATGAACTGCCCGCCGATATTCCTATGGCATTGTTATTACTGTGATATACGGACTGAATAGAAGCTTCATATTTATTCTTGGGGGCCAAGTCTGGTAGAATCTTGAGAGCACCGCCCAGCGCATCACTCCCATATTGAAGTGCTGCTGGACCCTTCACAATTTCCATTCTTTGTGCTTGGAAAGGGTCGATTTCCAAGCCATGATCCATACCCCATTGCTGACCCTCCTGCTTAATCCCTTGATCGATTACCGCTACTCGATTACCCATAAAGCCCCGAATAACCGGCTTTGAAATCCCTAAGCCAGTGTTCAACATATTAACTCCTGGTAAGGACTCTAGTAAACTGCCTAAGTCGAGATTTTGGCCCTGCTCAATCCCCTTTGGGTTAATGGCCAATACCTCCTTCGAGTTACTCGCACTACCCATTCGTAAGTAGGAGTCTTCGATTAACAGTTCGCTGAGCTCTATTCGAGTTGGACTTAAAAAAAGGGTGAACTCCTTTGACTCATTAAAGACCAAGTCGATATCCTTTGCCGCAAAATCTGGTTTTTCGAAATGTACATGATAATGCCCCTTTTTGAGGTCTAGGCTAAAACGCCCTGAGCTATCTGTAAAGGTGACTTGATTGGTTTCATGAACAGTTACCTTAACTTTAGCTAAGGCCTGAGCATTAGTTAGATGCAATATTTGACCTTGAAGAGTAGCGTTTTGTGCGCTCAACGATAGGCCTAGGAAAAATAGGCCTATGCACAGTACTATTCTATTTAAATAGGCCGAGGATATCATTTCCATTGGCCAAAACAATTAGTGCAAGAAGAATAAAAAAGCCCACCATTTGTGCGTACTCCAAAACTTTATCCGATGGCTTGCGGCCCGAAACCATTTCCCAGAGAACAAATACCACATGACCACCGTCCAAGGCCGGTATGGGTAAAATATTAAGGAAGGCCAGCATAATGCTTAAAAAGGCTGTAAAGCTCCAAAAACGCTCCCAATTCCAACTCGTGTCGAACTGAGATCCAATGGCGATAAAGCCTCCCACTTGTTTATAGGCCTCCGTATCCGGATTAAAAATTAAACGGAATTGACGGATGTAATCCTTGAGCACAGTATTGGCCTTATTAATCCCTGCAGGAATGGCCTCAATAAAGCCATAGGTCTTAGTTTCTACCGGATAATAATAAGCTGGGCTAGGTCCACCAGGCGCCACTCCAATCTTACCCGCTTCCGGCACTAACATTTCGAAAGTGATCAAGTCATTTCCTCGATAGGCCGTCAAAGTAATGCTATCGCCTGCATTGGCTGGAATTACATCCAAATACTGATCAAAATACGCTAGCGCTTCGCCATTTAGGCTCACCACCGAGTCGCCTACCAACATACCGGCTTCCTGTGCTACCGAAGAATCTTGAAAACCTCCAACGATATAAGGGAAACGCAGTCCTACGATTGGAGTTTGATTATCTAGAAGAATTTTTTTGTGTTCATCCAATACGGGCAGGCTCATCTTAGCGCCATCACGAATAATCTCGATACTGGTCTCGCTCAGCAGGATTTCTTTAGGAATTTCTGTGAACCGTTCAATTTTACGTCCATCCACCGCTACGACTAAGTCGCCATTTTGAAGACCAATCGCCCTGCCGTTGTCGTCTACCATTAAACCACTTTTGATAGAATCTACCGGTAGGTAGTCTTCACCATAGTACATCATCATTCCGGTGTAAATGAAAATCGCTAAAATCACATTAACGGTAACCCCGCCAAGCATTATGATGAGACGCTGCCAAGCTGGCTTAGAACGGAACTCCCAGGGCTTAGGCTCTTCCTTAAGCTGCTCGGTATCCATGCTTTCATCAACCATCCCCGAAATCTTAACATAGCCTCCTAAAGGAAGCCAGCCAATGCCATACTCGGTTTCACCAATCTTCTTTTTAAAAAGCGAGAAATAGGGGTCGAAGAAAAGATAAAACTTCTCCACCTTGGTGTTAAAAAGCTTAGCGGGAATAAAGTGTCCAAACTCGTGTAGGACAATCAAAAGAGAAAGGGACAATAAAAACTGTGAGGCCTGTATAATGAAATCCATAGGGATGTTCTTGCTTTTTTAG
>CBFHRN010000121.1:0-3144 GCA_965658275.1 Croceimicrobium sp. | reverse complement strand
CTATTTTAATCCGATCGGGGCTCACCCAAGCGCCGAAATTGGAGAGTCACCCTTAGGTGTTCCCTTAAACCTAGTGCCCTATGTAACGCAAACAGCGGCGGGTGTGCGGGAGCAGCTGGCCATTTTCGGGAGCGATTATGAAACAAGAGACGGTACCAATGAGCGTGATTACATACATGTCGTGGATGTTGCTAAAGCGCATGTGGTAGCGGTTGAGCGATTGGTTCAGAAGAAAAATGAAAGCAATTACGAGTACTTTAATTTAGGTACAGGCACTGGTAGTACGGTTTTGGAGGTAGTTCAATCTTTCGAACGCGTTTCCAATTCCAAACTGAATTATAAGATTGTGGAGCGCCGCAGGGGAGATGTAACAGCAGCATTTGCTGATACAACCAAAGCCAACGAAATATTAGGCTGGAAAGCCGAGAAAACCTTAGACGATGCTATGGCAGATGCCTGGCGTTGGGAGAAAAAGATTCGAAACATAGGTTAATATGAGTTCAAAGAAAATATTGATTACTGGCGGGGCCGGTTTTATAGGTTCCCATGTTGTGCGCTTATTCGTGAATAAGTATCCCGATTATGAAATCTATAACCTGGATCTTCTTACCTACGCGGGGAATCTAGAGAACCTTACGGATATTGAGAATAAGCCGAATTACCACTTTGTGAAGGCGGATATTGTGGATGGCGATGCGATGAATGCTTTATTTGCGGAGCATAAGTTTGAGGGAGTACTGCATTTGGCTGCAGAAAGTCATGTAGACCGTAGTATTACCGATCCACTATCTTTTGTGCGTACGAACGTGATCGGAACGGTAAATCTTTTGAATGCCTTTCGTAATACTTGGAAAGACAATTTTGAAGGCAAACGTTTCTACCACATTTCCACCGATGAGGTTTACGGAACCTTAGGAGCCGAGGGCCTTTTCGAGGAAACTACCTCCTATGATCCAAACTCGCCGTATTCGGCTTCCAAGGCCAGTTCGGATCATTTTGTAAGAGCTTATGGAGAAACCTATGGCATGCCTTATGTCGTAACCAATTGCTCCAATAATTACGGTCCCAATCAGTTCCCAGAGAAGCTGATCCCGCTTTTTATTCATAATGTACGTAACAACAAACCATTGCCGGTATATGGTGATGGTAAGTACACCCGCGATTGGCTTTATGTGATTGATCACGCTCGTGCGATTGATCTAGTATACCATGAGGGACGAAATAAGGAAACCTATAATATTGGGGGCTTCAATGAGTGGCAAAATATCGACTTAATTAAAATCTTAATCC
Source organism: Croceimicrobium sp. (assembly GCA_965658275.1). Lineage (GTDB taxonomy): Bacteria > Bacteroidota > Bacteroidia > Flavobacteriales > Schleiferiaceae > Croceimicrobium. The sequence continues at coordinate 1,854 of CBFHRN010000121.1, read as the reverse complement.
AGCAAATGGATGAGAAATTAGGTCGAGAGCCGGGCACCTCGGAAAAGCTTATTACCTATGTTACTGATCGTCCTGGACATGACCGTCGTTATGCTATAGATGCTAGTAAAATTAATGAAGAGCTAGGTTGGGAGCCCAGTGTCACCTTCGAACAAGGCTTATCGGAAACCATTGATTGGTACCTGGAAAATGAAGCCTGGCTGAATTCGGTTACTTCGGGTGACTATCAAAAGTACTACTCTGAAATGTATGCGGATCGTTAAGATCTAATTCAATACTTCTTTAAAAGCAACCTCCTGCGATGCCAATACAAAAAGGGTCGACGGGAGGTTTTTTGTTTTCCGGCTAAGGCTTTCATAATAATCTTGGTAATCGCGTATTTGGGCCGGAATAGCCATGCCTAACATAACTAAGTCTGCGCCTTTGGAATTTTCTTCCAAGACCTCGTAAAAGTTGCGGTCGGCATCGTGAATGACCTTTTCATTATGGTCGACCCGCATTTCTTTTAGGAGCATCGACAGGTTTTCACTGGTACCTTGGGCCGCCTTTTCGTTGCGAATCAGCATTTTTACATTGACTTCCGTGTTCTTCCAATTTACACTGCGTTGAAGCATGTGGGCCAAAACAATCATTAAGCCACCATTCGCCTTTAAACCGCCCCACCAAATATCAATTCGCTTGTAAGGGTGATCACTAATGTCTTCCGCTTGTCGGGCGATTACTACATTTCTGCGCGAGGAATAGCAATGCTGAATGAGTTCGCAATAGGCCTGAATATTGGCTGGGTTTTCGGAAGCACCCATTAAAATGGTATTCGGACTTATCGGCCCTAGCCCATAGGTGCTTATCATGTTTTTGGTATCCTGCAATACATTTTGTGCGTAGAAAATGCGTACCAAGCTGCTGATGCCCCTTTGATTGAGATATTCGCGGATGTTCATCTCCATTTTATGCTGCCGCTCGATTGGAAGACCGGGTTTGGTTAAAGCGGTGCAAACCGTCATGAGGGATCGGTTTTGACTAATATCATGACCCAGCTTAATAAGATGCCACCGCTTTGTTGGTGCCCCTGAAAGAACGAGTAAATGCGGACGCCAGTTTTTTGGATCTACATTTCGCTTAATGCGTAAAATTGCTGATCTGCCTATAGCCATCCATAAACCTTGACGGACATCGCCAAAAGTGGTTTGTAACTCCCTTCTTTGCAACCAGAAATACAAGACCAACATAAATAAGATGGCTAGGGCAGTAGCTATAGCATTAATAAGTAGCATAACCCAAATACAGGCTAAGCTGCCTAAGAAAGAGAAAAGCCAATGGACTTTAAAGGTGGGGCGGAAGGATGGACTCCCTAAAGCTTTCTCTAAAAAGGCGGAAATATTTAAAACGCCGTAAGTGGTTAAAAAGAACATGGTAAGAATCGGCGCCACAACGTTTAAATTACCAAAGTAAACGGCCAAAAGCGCTAAGGCCAAAGTGAATAAGGTTCCGTTTTGTGGATTATCGTCATCGCCTTTTCCCTTGCCTAACCATCGTAAACTTTGGGGAAGAACATTGTCGCGCGCTAAGGCTTGTAATACACGTGGTGCCCCTAGGATACTGCCAATAGCAGAGCTCAAGGTAGCTCCCCAAACACCCAGCAAAATGGCATCACCCCAAAAGGCGATTTTTCGCATAATTAAAGGATCCGAAATTAAGGCTTCATTACCAGCTCTAAACGAAAGTATGATGGGCAGCAGCATGTAAATTAAATATCCCGTGCCAATCGCTAAAAAGGTTCCTCTTGGAATGGATCGCTTTGCGTCTGCTAGGTCACCCGACATATTTACACCCGCCATAATTCCAGTTACAGCA
>CBFHRN010000120.1:0-3176 GCA_965658275.1 Croceimicrobium sp. | reverse complement strand
CGGGGCTTTTTTCGGATATAAGAGGAGGATCCCTACTTTCTGCGGTTACTGTGAATTAAAGCGCCTAATGCCACTAAGAAAAGGATCATAGCCACCCAAAAGCCACCATAGTAAATGGCTAATGCAATAATAGCAGAGGCTATAAACGCGGCAATAGCGGTTAAAAACCAACCACCTATAACGCTAACCACCCCAGCTACGCGGTAAGGTGCTGAACCAGCGCCCCAAGCGCGGTCGGCCAGGCTCGCACCCATGGCTACCATAAAGGAAACATAGGTAGTAGACAAAGGTAACTTCAGGGAGCTCGCAAAGGCAATAAGGATACTCGCAATTACAAGATTTACAGCTGCACGCAGTAAATCGAAAGCAGGTTTATCGTCTTCCGTAACCTCTTCTAAGGTAAAGCGAGCATCGATTTTATTACGAGTTGCTTTGGGAACAATAGATGTAAAGAAATTATTGAAACCAATAGCCGCACTAATAATTCCCTTAGAAACCAAATTAGGTTTGAAGCGCTCTTCTACCGAGCCTTGAGTGCCTAGTTTAACGGAAGTATCCGTTACTTTTCGAGCCTTGGCAGAAAACCAAAGCGTTATAACCATAATAATTCCAGCTAGTAATAATAGTAGCTTAGGTGTTTGAACAGCATCTGCCAGAGAGCTCATGCTATAAGCTTCTGCGGCAAGGCCTGAATCTTGCCAGAGGTTATAAGACTGGTACCCTGTAATCGGCACCCCAATAAAGTTTACTAGGTCATTTCCAGCAAAGGCCATCGCTAAAGAGAATGTCCCTGCTAAAACAACCAACTTCAAAGGATTAATCGACCAAATCTTCTGGAGAACGAATAAGACAACTGCGCTAATCAAAAAAGTATAGAGAACAATTTGCAGCGTAGCTTCTTTGAAGAATCGGTTCACAGCAGGGCCAAAGTCGGCGCCTTTAATCCCCTTAATTAGTAGGAAGTAAATAATTATGGTCATACAGATGGCGCCAAAAAGTGCTCCATACTTCCGTACTCCTCTTCGAATATTAAAGGTAAACCAGAGTCGCGATAACCACTGTGCTAGAGCTCCAACTGAAAAAGCAACTCCAATTGATATAAAAATGCCTGAGATTATTTGCCCGGCCTTGGCCGTATTGATTAAGTCCCAAATCCCTAAATCTGGATGAGCTCCATGATTAAGCATCAGGTATCCTACCATAAAACTAGCACCTAATAGCTCAAATACGATTGAAACGGTAGTACTGGTCGGTAAACCAAAGGTGTTAAAGGTGTCTAGTAAAATTAGGTCGGTAATCATTACCGCCATGAAAATGATCATTACCTCAGCAAATGAGAAATAACCAGGATTAAAAATTCCCTTTCGTGCAACCTCCATCATTCCAGAGGAGAAAGCCGCTCCAACAAAAACGCCTAATGCCGCAATAATTAAAATGGTTTTCCGAGAAGCCACTTTAGAACCAATGGCCGAGGTAAGGAAGTTCACAGCATCGTTACTAACACCGACTACGAGGTCACCGATAGCGAGAATCAATAAAGCTATTACCAATATTAGATAACTATCCATGAATGGACTGGCAGCGTTTAAATTTGATCACAAATAATGAATTTTAATGTTATCCCCGTGTTAATTAAAGGCCACTTTGCCACGAAGACTCCACTTTTTATTCTGCTTTGGGCTTTACTTTGCACCGGCTGCGAAAATACTAGCAATATGTCGAATCCCCATAATAAGCTTTCAAAATCTCTTAGTCCTTATCTGCTTCAGCACGCTCAAAATCCAGTCAACTGGCTGCCCTGGGGAAATGAGGCTTTGGAAAAAGCAAAATCTGAAGATAAATTACTCATTGTAAGCATTGGCTATAGCGCCTGCCATTGGTGCCATGTAATGGAACATGAGGTCTTTGAAGACGACTCTGCCGCTGCGGTAATGAACCTCGACTTTATTAGCATTAAAGTAGATCGCGAGGAAAGACCAGACATCGATGAAATTTACATGCGCGCCTTGCAGTTAATGACCAATCAAGGCGGCTGGCCGCTAAATGTAATTTGCCTTCCGGATGGCAAACCTATCTGGGGTGCCACTTATGTTCCGCGCGAAAAATGGATGAAAGTTCTGCAAGAGCTTGCTAAATTATATCAGGAAGACCGAGAAAAAGTTGAATCATACGCCAGCCAACTTACTCAAGGTATTCAGCAAAGTCAGCTTATTGCTTTAAAGCGGGAGGTATTAAATTACCGAGACGTAGATGCTGATTCTGTGTTTGAAAACTGGCGAAATAGCCTCGACGGTGAAGAGGGCGGCGCCAAAAGAGCTCCTAAATTCCCAATGCCAGTTAACCTGGATTATCTCTTAGAGTACGCGACTTTAAGTGGTAATCAAGAGGCTTGGGAGCACGTAAAGCTAAGTCTTCGGAAAATGGCATTTGGCGGGATCTATGATCAGATTGGAGGTGGTTTCGCGCGCTACAGTGTAGATGCCATCTGGAAAGTACCTCATTTTGAAAAAATGCTGTACGATAACGCCCAGTTAATAAGCCTATACTCAAAAGCTTACCGCCTAGATCCCAATCCCTTATACCGCGAAATAGCAGAACAAAGTATTTCCTTCCTTTTTAGAGAATTGCAAGATGAAAGTGGTGCTTTCTATTCAGCCTTAGATGCTGACAGCGAAGGTGAGGAAGGTAAATTTTATATCTGGAAAGCGGCAGAACTACAGGAGCTAATCCCAACGGAAGACTGGGCCTTATTCGCAGCTTATTACAACATTAATGACCATGGACTTTGGGAGCATGGTCAGTATATACTGCTTCGTCAAAAAGGGGATTCTGAAATAAGCCAAGATTTCAATATCCGAAAGGATGACCTTCATCAACGAAAACAAGAATGGCATGAAATCCTGATGAGGGCTCGCTCTAAGCGAGTGCGTCCAGGGTTGGATGACAAAGCTTTAACTTCTTGGAACGCCCTATGCATAAGCGGTCTATGCGAAGCGTACAAAAGCTTCAATGAAAAGAGTTATCTGCTTAAAGCCGAAAAAACGGCAGAGTGGATTTTAAATACGCAAAACAAGGATAACAAACTGAATCATGCTTGGCGAGCCGGGCAAAGTCATATTGACGGCTTATTAGAAGATTATGCCTTCGCCATTCAGGGCTTTTTAGACTTATTTAGC
>CBFHRN010000119.1:0-3189 GCA_965658275.1 Croceimicrobium sp. | reverse complement strand
TTAGTTTCTCTAGAATTTCGCTGTTGCATATGGTTTATGCCGTTCATGATTTCAATTCTATCGCATCCAGGAAAGGCTTCTTGCGACTCGCATAATATCACCCCATCTGAAGGTTTTAAAAACGTGGCCTGTACCAATCTTGGCTCCACCCAGCAACCATGGTTTGAATTTGAACTGCAATCTGATTGGTTAGGAACATAATGCTGCTGCATCACATAATACCCACTCGAATCAACCAAACAGTGGCATATAAATCCATCCTGATAGACGCTGTCTCTTCGTGCTCCGATATTGCGCTTCCATTGTAAATTTGCAGACGAAAACCAATCTCTTGCCGCCTCATATTTCTTTGCCTTTTCTCGTTCAATTTTCGATTGGCCCCACACTTTATACCAAGTCTTATGGGAGTTGGCGTTATGAACCGCCCATTTGGTGTTGTAGGAACTAATTTTTCGGTTCACAAAGTCTGCTAAATCATGATCGTCATTTAGAGGAAAGGGATTGTTAGTTAAGGGACCTCCCGCCTTAAGAGTATCGGCCTCCGTCGTCATTATATCTAATACCCTCCAGAGAACTGGCTCTGCCTCTATACCCACAATGGCAACTTTTGGAATAGAATCCTGTAAGGCACTAGCGTTCAATATCGTAAGGCTAGAAGCTCCTTGCGAATAGTCCAACGAAACAGGCTTTAAAAAGCTCGATACCAAAATCGGAAGGGCTGTTTTATTAAAACCATTACACGCTTTACTGGAAAAATCATTCACCATTTTATTGGTTACAAAAGCGTCTAACCAAAAATTGGTATTTAAAAAAGTTTGGATTTCAGCCGCTGCAATCTTTTTGCAGCCATCGTCAATCCATTTTCGTAAAGAACCCCCTCTTAATGAGTTATTAACAATCTGGGCACCACCATGAGGGCTTCCGAAGGTGACAATTCCACGGGCCACCTTGGGATATTTTAAGGAATCTTGAAGATTCTTGAACCGCACGGCTCTAGCCACAATTCCTCCCTGACTATGGGCAATGGAATAGTTATACTTAACGTCTAAAGTATCGCGCCTTTGAGAACCACTTTTCCATAAATCCATGCGCTCATTAACCTTTCCTCCTATCTGAAAAATATCAAGATGTTGGATATCTGAATAATCCAAGGACAAGCCATCCACGTCCCTTTCCTCATAGCCTTGAATTTTTCCCCCAGTTTGATCCTCTGTGGCAGCTTGGACGGCTGACCAGGACCTTGAACTACCGGCAAGTCCATGCATCCAAAAAACTAACTTCAAACGATCATACTGAGATTTCGAAGAACCTCCGCCAAAAATTGAACCACCAGCTCCCGTACCTACCGTATCCAAAAACAAGCCCTCTACTCTAATGGTATCGGGAACATCGATATAAACTTGAGATTTCGCACTGGAAAACGCGAATAAAATGACGCACAGCGATATATAAATTTGCTTTTTCATGTCTTAAATCTTGGTTATGGTTTGCGTATAAACACCTTGATTGGTAACAACTAAAAGAATTAGGGGTCCAATTGGATAAGCACTGGCATTCAATGAGATAACTGTACCATCTACGGATGGATTTAAATGGGTTTGAACGATGTTACCCAAATGATCCCGCACTTGAGCCTGAGATACGATAGCATTAGGAATCCCTTTTAGCAGGACTTCGTATTCATTCTGAACAGGGTTCGGGTAGACTTCGACATGAGCTTGATCCGTGTATTTTATAATCTTTTCGTCCTCATCTTCAATCACATGGTTCCTATAAGTACTAATACGGTTACGTATTATTGATTTAGGCAAATCCTTTCGTTGCCAAGAATTAAACTCATAGGCAGGAACGTAACCATAAGGCGCTAAAAGCTTGTACTGAATTCGAGATGTATATTCTACACTGTCAATGGTATGGACCGACTCAATTCGATATTCCTTCGGGAAAAACGTAACCTCATCATCTCCAGAAGTCAAACGGAATGCTTGATTATCTAAAAGTTGTAGAACCGCTCCTGATGAAATGGCGTCATCTACGAAATCATCGCGGTATTCTGGAAAGAAAGTAAGTACAGGAGAATAGTCATGACTAACAATGTCTTGCTTACGGCGGAGATAATCCTGCAATTCAATAGCCTTATGATCGTCCTGATAAAGGACTTCACCACTAGCGCTTAAACCAAAAGTAGCTTTGGAACCAAAAAATTCAATATCTGGACTCTCAATCCAGTCCTCCGATTCATTTCTAATCAGGTTTTGAATTTGAAAAAAGAATTCGCCCTCATCATTTACACCTTCGGAGCAGATTTGATGCTGATAAAGTGGCTTTAAATAATCCTTTTCTATGAATTCAATTTCATTGAAAGATTGACCTGCATCTAATTCCGCATAATAATGGGTTTCTACCTCATACCGATACCTCGCAACCGTACTATCATTAATAGGGTTAAAGGTGGTTTGCGACTGACCCCTATAGGAAATCAAGGCCAAGCCGGCGAGCCAAAAAGCTCGTCTTGAATTAAGATTAATCATGGTTTTTGGGTTTGAATTAATACCCTTAAACCTAGAAAATTGTATCCCTCCTTTGGACGCTTTAAACGCTTAAGACCAGAGGCTTGGACTTTTAAAATAAATAGTTTGAAAAAAGAAAAGCCTGACTAATAGGCTTTTATATTTCTTGATTTTCGAAAATTAATTTTGGGGCTGTACACACTTTGTCCCGTTGACTCTTATCGAATCACCGTCACAAAACCACGCTTAATGCGCGTTTTGGTTTCCCGTTCACTAGAAAAACGGTACTCTAGAGTATAAGTATATACCCCACTGTGTTCGGCATTGGTGCCGTCCCAGCCTACTTCCGGACTCAAAGATTCGAAAACCTTGCGGCCCCATTTGTCAAAAATGCGGAGATCGTAATGCTCTAAATAACCGTCTACGCCGCAAATCGGAAGAATGGTAAATACATCATTCAAATTATCACCATTGGGAGTGAAGGCATCGGGAGCATAAACCACGCATTCTTCGCAGTTTACCTGCTCTACCAGAATACTGTCGGTATAGGTACAAAGACCATTGCTAATGCGAGCGCTGTAGGTTCCAGGTGCGGTGATAATAAAGTTAGGATCGGTACTTCCATCACTCCAGGTTACACTGATACCTGGACCAGCAATACGGAGATCGATGCGACCTT
>CBFHRN010000118.1:1312-3207 GCA_965658275.1 Croceimicrobium sp. | reverse complement strand
AATCGATATTCCAAACTTTCCTCTAAATAGAGGCCTTCACCGAAGCGGTAGTAGGATTGCTCCATTAGCTCATCCCAAGTATAATTTAGCTCTACAGAAGAATTGCTCGACCAATGGTATTGCAAATAAGCCTCATAGTTAAGACCATAATCGTTTTGACCGGCCACCAAACTATTGGCATCTCTGGCTAAGCGTTGCCGATTATTCGAAATATTAAATCGGTCGTAGTGCAAGCGAATTCCAAGTCCCCAAGAGCGACGGCTAAGCGCTTCTTTCCGGTTGGATGAAGAGCTTGCAAGCGCAAGGCCCTCTCTTCTAAGGCTTTGTTGGTCGATAGACCAATAAAGGGGCATCCAGGAGCCGCTGCTAAGCTGAGGAATTTCAATCCAAGCCACATCCTCTGATTCCCTAGCAGCAAGAATAGGATTGTAATTTGACTCCTCGGTCGCCTTGGTTTGAGGTCTAAGAATACCGCTGTCCTGCCCCCCATTTTCTTGATGAACGATAGGCTTTAATTCCAAAGCCTTTTGTTCCGGCTCATTTTCAGGGAATGAAGAGTGAGAAAGACTTTCCGGCTCAGCCCCTGGTGTTCGCGATTGGCCATCCTGTATAATGCTTTTAAGCTCATCCTCAGGCTTCGAAGCGCGGCGCACTTTCGTTTCCTCGGACCTTTCCTTTTGCACTTCCTTAGGATTACGAAGCTCCAGAGATGAAGAGGGCCAGAAATAGAGCAAAGCAAAAATTACGGTAAACATGATAGCAGCTCTTCGGAACCACAAAAAGAAAGTAATTCGGTTAAGCTTTTGGCGGATTCTTACCCAGGCCTTATCAATGGTTAACTGCTGATTTACATTAGACCATACTTTATCAGGAGCCTTGAAACTTGGCTCTTCAAAAGAGGCTTTAAGCTTTGTATCTAAAGCATCATTATCCAAAGACTCGCTCAGGCCAGACCACAAATCGCGAGGAGGCTTAGGACGCGCTTCCTCGAAGCTCGCCTTAATCTTATCATCGATATTTTTTCTTCCTCTAGCCATCGAGATTTGCCAGTTTATCTTTTAACAAAGCTCGAGCTCGACTTAATTGCGACTTGGAGGTTCCTTCGCTGATTCCCATTAAATCCGCAATTTCTTGATGCGCGTAACCTTCAATGGAGTATAACTTTAGAACCATAGCGGCCTTTTCAGGCAAACTATTTACTTGTTTAATAATCTCATCAGCGTTGAGTTGTGAAATTATGGTATCGACGCTTTGCTCACGATCTTGATGATACTCTTCAATAACCTCTTCCTTCCGGCGCTTAGAGCGATAATGCTCCAAAGCCTTATTGATGATAATCCGACGAATCCATCCCTCGAAAGAACCCTCTTGCTTAAAACGCTTTAAATTTCGAAAGACATTGATAAAGCCGTCTTGAAGAATGTCGCAAGCCTCGTCATCATCCTTCGCATAGGTCCAAGCCACCCGATACATTTTATCGGCAAACTTGCGGTACAGCGCTTCTTGATAAGCCCGTTTGTCTTTTAAACAACCGGCAATAAGCTCTGCATCACTCAGCTTTTGTAGCTCGCTTTGATTCATTAGAAAATCACAAAATCCAGAAGTTCATCAATCTTATCCTCCACCTCGTCCAAAATATCTTCGTTGTGGGAATCATTTATTAAGATGGTCTGCTGCCCTTCGAAGTTTTCCAAGGAAGCCTCATCTAAGTCCTCAGTGCTTACTCCCGAAAACCAATGCACTGGATTGAGTACGATGGTACCACTATTCATTTGGTCTGCCACTAGAATAATTTCAGACCCTCCATTTACATTACGAGCATTTACCCCAAAAAATTTCAACTCTTCCAGCTGTAAAACAATGGGGTAAGTGCTTCCATCGCTATTGGTATAGGT
>CBFHRN010000118.1:0-1307 GCA_965658275.1 Croceimicrobium sp. | reverse complement strand
ACGAGCATTTACCCCAAAAAATTTCAACTCTTCCAGCTGTAAAACAATGGGGTAAGTGCTTCCATCGCTATTGGTATAGGTACCACTTACTTGCAGGCTCACTTCATCCGCCAACTCCGATTTATACTCAATCTCAAACTCCACCTCAATACGTGAGTAATTGCCTTGGGGTACTTCAAAGTTTAGGTCAAACAAGCCATTATCCGAATCGAAAGGGACCTTTAAGCCAGATTCAAATCGTCGATCGAAATAATTATCACCGCCTTGCACGCGGTCGCCATCAAAAGTAAACCGGGAAAGAATTAAAAAACCATCGTTAAAGCTCAACTTACCCGCCTTCGTAGGCGCGCGATTAACATCCATTTTAAAGGATATGCTGGTTGGTTGTTTCAAGCTAAACTCATCCGAGCTACAAGCCAGCAATAACAAAAGGCTGAAAAAGAGTAAAAATCGTTTCATTTCTTGCATTCCTTTCGGTAGATGATTGCAAGTTACAAAAGGTTGGAAGGCTTAAGCAGAAATTACGGCCGTCAATCGTTTTTCAAACTTTTGGCGACTCCAACTTTGTACTTTCGACTCATAGGGCACATATCTAGCGTGGATTGCAGAAGCCCTTTTTTGCCAATACTGACCCCAGAAGAAATACCAGGGCTTCCAAAAATCATCCGATTCACTTTGGTAGTATTTATCCATTTGAACCTGAGAATACCTTCGGTAGGTATGGAATAAATGCGCTTTACGGCTTAAATAATTCCGGTTAATTTCTCCGACGACCTGATTACCTTTTACTACTAAAGCGGGAGAAGCACAAAGCGATGTGTAGAAGACGGCTCGTTTTTTACCCTCAACAAAAGATGGTAGGCTCGGCCAAGAGCGGGCTCCATCGTCTTGCAAGGCCAGAATAAAACGACTCCCGATGATACGATTAGGAAGATAGTTTTTACAATTAGCGCCATCCCCTTCAAGGAAGAGAAGAGTATCGGATATTTCGATAGGGTCAATATTTTCAAGCTTGCCTTCAATATCCGAATAAACCTTTAAAACCTTCAGAAACTGGAAGGTTTCTATATGCTCATTGCTTTGATACAAACCCTTATAACAGAGTTTTTCTTCTTTAATGAGCTCCACTTCCACCGTAAGATGGGTAAGGGATTTCATAAATGTATCCGGCCCAAAACAGGAACAAGCCCATAGGCCACTTCCGATGAAAATAAAAAGAATAAAAAAGGAGCTTTTCATAAGCTAAGGGATCTTTTAGCTTAGGGTCAATCGGACTACAAAGAAAGCAAAAAGTATTCCAGTCAATA
>CBFHRN010000117.1:0-3266 GCA_965658275.1 Croceimicrobium sp. | reverse complement strand
GATGGTACCACATGTGCCGTTTGGAAGATGATAGAGAGAAGGAAGCCCGTTAGGAAGTGCATGATAAAAAAGCCTAGAATTACCCAAGACCAATGCGGAGCAATGAGCATAGGTAAGAAAAGGATGTAACTCAAGTAGATTACTTTACCCAAGCTTATTTTCCATAAACGAGAACGGAATTCTTTTTTGCTTTTAATGTGCCCCATCTTGTAATAGCGGATGGCGCGCTTATAGTCGGTGTAGGCTACTTTAATAATGGTCATTAAACCATAAAGGAACCAGGCATAAATGTATTGGTAACGATGCACCTTTTTGTAGCGATCATGCGGTGAGAATCGCAAAAGGGGTGGGCCAATAATATCTTCATCACTTTCGTGGATATTGGTAAAACTGTGGTGTAATACATTGTGCTGAATACGCCAGATGGTTGCATCACCTCCTAAAAGGTTCATAACCCAGCCAGCTAATCGGTTTACCCATTTTTTACGGCTGAGACTTTGGTGGTTGGCATCATGCATGATGTTTACCCCAATCCCGGCAGTTCCAAAACCCATGACAACCCATAATAATAGATATACCCCTAAGCTTTCTACCGTTCCGGAAACTAGGAAGCCGAAGGGAACGAAGAAAAGGGCCAGCATAATAAAGGTTTTGGACCATTGCCAATGGTTCCCTTGCTTATTAATGTTGTGATCCTTGAAGTATTGGTTGACTCTGGAGTTTAAAGTCTTGAAAAACTGACGGTCGGTAGTTTGGGAAAAGGAGAATTGAGCGATAAGAATCTTTTTAAAATTAAACTAGTTCTTCCTAGCTTAATCAATTAAGAAGATGTTGTTACAACATCGCTAAGAATTTGCGGCGAAGGTAGGCTTTTAATTGGTAGTAATTGATTTTTAACCGATTTCTATTTTAAAGCCTCACATTTAAATGGATCCTAATACCTTTGTTTCATGATTTCAATTGGTGATACACTTATATCGGAAGACATCCTTGAGAAGCAATTTGTTTGCGACTTAAGTGCTTGCAAAGGCGCTTGCTGTGTGGAGGGTGATGCTGGAGCGCCTCTAGAGGCTGAGGAGGTGAAAATTCTTGCCGATGAATACGAAAAGGTGAAATCTTTTTTACGTCCGGAAGGAATTAAAGCCATTGAAGAACAAGGAACACACGTAATTGATGAGCTTGATGGAGAGCCGGTAACGCCTTTAGTTAATGATGCCGAGTGTGCTTACGTTGTTTTCGATGAAAATGGAACGACGCTGTGTGGTATCGAAAAAGCTTGGAAAGAAGGCAAGACCCATTTTCGCAAGCCAGTAAGTTGTCATCTATACCCTATTAGAGTCCAGAAATACAGCAGCTTCGAAGCAGTAAATTACCATAAGTGGAAGATTTGTGCTGCCGCTTGTACATTAGGGGAGTCGCTTAAAGTACCTGTATACAAGTTTACCAAAGACGCTTTAATTCGCAAGTATGGCAGCGAATGGTACAGCGATTTAGAAAAGGCGGCAGACCACTTCTCGAAGGACTAAAGCTCTCATTTTCAAACTGTAGAGTATAGTGGTGTGAGGTAGAGGGATTTAGACTTTCGTATTTTCCAAATAGCAAATCAACATACCAGGAGGTTTTCAACAATCCGTGTGAATTAAAAAAGGAAAAATCGCCACCAATCAGGTTGGATTTTTTTTATCTCCCGAAAAACCTGAGCATTCAGAGGCAAGGCTAAAATAGACCTGTTGATAACTGGGGTCAATTGTGAAAAAGTAGCCTTTGCTAAGCCTTGTACCATTAGTCATATTTGTATAGCAAGCTATTATCCTAGAAAGAGTAGCATCTCTACTTACAAGTGTTAATTTATTGTAAATCAGCGAGATGAAATTTTATCTCTAGGCTTTATAGCCCTTATAATCAGCGAGTAAACAAGAAATAAAGAGCAGGCATGGCAGCAGTAGAACCCATTTTAGAAGAGAACAAGAACCGCTTTGTTTTATTCCCAATTGAACACCACGATATTTGGGAATGGTATAAAAAGCAAGAAGCGAGTTTTTGGACAGCGGAGGAAATCGATTTACAGCAGGACATTACGGACTGGAATACCAAATTGAATGATGATGAGCGCTACTTTATCAAGCACATATTAGCTTTCTTCGCGGCTAGCGACGGTATTGTTAATGAGAACTTAGCCGAGAACTTCGTAAACGAGGTACAGTTTACGGAAGCGAAATTCTTTTACGGTTTCCAAATTATGATGGAGAACATCCATTCGGAAACCTACAGTTTATTGATCGACACTTACATTAAGGATAAAGAAGATCGCAATCGTTTATTCCGTGCCATTGAGAACTTCGAGGCTATAAAGAAAAAAGCGGACTGGGCTTTAAAATGGATTGAAAGCGAATCTTTTGCAGAGCGATTAATCGCTTTCGCAGCGGTGGAAGGTATTTTCTTTAGTGGTGCATTCTGCTCTATTTTCTGGCTAAAGAAACGGGGCTTAATGCCAGGTCTTACCTTTTCGAATGAGTTGATTTCACGTGATGAAGGTTTGCATTGCGACTTCGCCGTGCACTTGCATAACAATCACCTTATCAATAAGGTGCCGGAAGAACGCATCAAGCACATTATCATCAATGCTTTAGACATCGAGCGCGAGTTTATTACCGAGTCCTTGCCTGTAAATCTTATTGGAATGAACTCCGTATTAATGACCCAGTACCTCGAGTTCGTTGCCGATCGTCTATTAGTAGAACTAGGATGCAGTAAAGTGTACAATGTGGAAAACCCCTTTGATTTTATGGAGATGATTTCCCTGCAAGGAAAAACAAACTTCTTCGAGAAGCGTGTGGGTGAGTACCAAAAAAGTGGCGTGGTACAAGGAAGCCAATCGAACACCATTTCCTTCGACGCCGACTTCTAAACCGATTTAAAAAACCCAAGAACACAACCAAATTTCGAGATATGCATGTAATTAAAAGAGATGGCCGTAAAGAGGCGGTGAAATTTGACAAAATCACTGCCCGGATTCAAAAACTGTGCTACGGATTAAGCGAATTGGTAGACCCTACCAGCGTAGCCATGAAAGTAATTGAGGGTATTTATGAGGGAGTAACTACTTCCGAATTGGATAGTCTTGCAGCGGAGGTTGCAGCGAGTATGACTACCCGTCACCCTGATTACGCCCAATTAGCGGCCCGCATTGCAGTGAGTAACCTGCACAAGAATACCAAGAAATCCTTCAGCGAAACCATGCGGGATTTATTCGATTACGTAAATCC
>CBFHRN010000116.1:0-3281 GCA_965658275.1 Croceimicrobium sp. | reverse complement strand
TACGGAAACAAAGATCCTTACCGAGCGATCGTCTTGGGAGTCTTAGCCGATTTAGCTCCTCAGCTTAAGGCGGTGGAATTGAGCCATGAAATTGCTCCGGGTAATTTGCTGGAAGCGGCCTTTATTATTGGGCAAGCTTATCCTGCCTACCCCAAGGGATCGGTTCATTTAATTTTAAATCAGGAGTTGGATGGCGACGGAGTTTTCCTCGCCATGGAGCTGGACGGTCATTTTTTCATTGCGGCCGACAATGGATTGCTCAGTTTGCTCCAAGGTGCTAAAAAGGCAAAAGCGATTCATCGCATCGAGATAGGGGAGGGTAAGGGAAGTCTTTTCCCGGGCCGCGACTTCCTTGCTAAAGCCGCAGTGCACTTAGCCCAAGGCGGGGCTTTATCTATTTTAGGGAAACCTATGGCGGCAATTAAGCAGATGAAAGCTCCACAACCCCAACTGGATCGCGAACGTCGCCAGATTAGTGGTAAGATTATATACATCGATCATTACGGTAACTTAATTACCAATATTTCCAAAAATCACTTGCAGGAGCTTCAAGGCCAGAAGTTTGAAATCAACCTCCCACGGAATCGGTCGCTTTCGAAACTGGCGCAGTCCTATCAGGATAGTGCCCAAGATGGCGTGCTGGCCCTAATTAATTCTTTAGGTTTGCTGGAAATTGCTTTTCGCGGGGCAATGGGAAAGGAATACAATGGCGCCAATAGCTTATTGGGTCTCAATTTAATGGATGAAATAAGTATCAATTATTGATGATTAGTAGGATTGTAAAAATGACCTTTCAAGAAGATCGGGTGGATGACTTTTTGGAGAACTTCCATAAAAACAAGGATCAAATCCGCAATTTTCCCGGTTGTGAGCAGTTAAAATTACTCCGCGATGTAAATGATCCCCGCATTTTTTTCACCTACAGTTGGTGGCAGGAGGCAACAGATTTGGAAAACTATCGTCAATCTGATTTGTTTCAAGGCGTGTGGGCTTTTACCAAAACATTATTTGCGGCTAAGCCTGAGGCTTGGAGCACCAATGAAATTGAATCTCTCTAATGTTAGCATTAATCCAAAAGGAAATACGAGCCTTTTTTGGGTCCATTATTGGCTACTTGGTCGTAATGGTTTACCTCCTTATTAACTCGGTATTCCTATGGCTCTTCCCAGGAAGCTTTAATATTCTCGATGGGGGCTATGCCAGTTTAGGTTACCTATTTACCATTAGCCCATGGGTCTTTCTCTTTTTGATACCGGCTTTGAGCATGCGGCTGTTTGCCGATGAAAAGAAAGGTGGCACGATGGAACTGCTTCTCACCAAGCCGCTCTCCGATTTACAGATCGTTTTGGCTAAATACTCCGCCGGTCTGGTCCTATTATTTGTGTCTTTGTTACCGACCCTCATCTATTATTACACGGTTTATCAATTGGGTAACCCGAGCGGTAATGTGGATAGCGGTGCAACTTTTGGATCTTATGTCGGTTTGCTTTTTTTGGGTGGAGCCTTCTTGAGCATTGGACTCTTTGCCTCCTCCCTTACCGATAATCAGATCGTAGCCTTTTTACTGGCTATGTTTTTGTGCTTTTTCCTCTTCTACGGCTTTGATCAAATTGCAGGTTTTGCACTTTTTGGCTCACTCGATTTATTCATCCTCAAATTGGGGATTAACGAGCACTATATCTCCATGAGTCGAGGAGTGATTGATAGTAGGGATGTACTCTATTTTGTGAGTCTAATTGCCACCTTTGTGGCCGCCACTCGTTTAGTAATTCAAAGTCGTAAATGGTAATGAAGAAAAGAAGAGACCTCTTTCGCTTTGCTATTTTCATTGCGATTTTAATTCTGCTCAATTTTATTGGCAGCCTCAAGTTTTTCCGCTTGGACCTCACTTCCGAGAAGCGCTACAGCCTATCAGAAGCGACCATCACTTTATTAGAGAGTTTCGATGATGTTCTATTAGTAAAGGTCTATTTAGATGGGGACTTTCCGGCCGGCTTTCAGCGACTGCAGTCGGAAACCCGTCAGATGCTAGATGAGTTCAGAGCCTATAATTCGAACCTTCAGTACGTATTTATTAACCCAAACAATCAAGGAGGGCAGGAAGAAACCAATAGCCTATCCCAGCAATTGCAGTTTAAGGGTTTAAAGCCCTACCAATTGTCGGTTAATAATGAAGGAGAAGCTTCTGTAAAAACCATTTTCCCCGGAGCCTTACTGAGTTATGGGGAGAAGGAGGCGCCTGCCTTATTGCTGAAGGATCAATTGGGCGTGCAAGCCGAGCAACAGATAAATACTTCGGTAGAAAACCTTGAATTTAGTTTAGCCAATGCCATTCGTAGTTTGGTGCAGTCGGATAAACCCCTGATAGGTTTTTTACAAGGACACGGTGAGGTAGGGCCTCGCGAACTCGCGGATTTAGCGAAGGACTTGAGTGCCAATTATCAGGTGGATCTATTTAATATTCGGGAGTTTAAAAATGACTCGACCAGCGAAACTTTAAGCATTGCTCAGCAGCAAGTGCGCATGAATCGCTTTGACGCCTTGATAGTGGCCAAGCCGATCTTAGCTTTCAATGACTTGGATAAATACATGATTGATCAATTTGCCATGAATGGGGGTAAATTGATCTGGCTATTAGATGCAGTGGAAGCGTCTATGGACAGCCTCAGCGAGAAATCCCAGTTTATGGCTTTGCCCTTATTCGATCGACTCAATTTAAATGACTTACTTTTTAAATATGGTGTTCGGATAAATACCGATATGGTGGTGGACATGGTGGCTGCTGGGGTTAATGATCAACGTAAGATTCAGCCTTGGATTTACTTCCCGATGATCATGCCCCAAAGTAATCACCCCATCGCCAAAGATTTGAATGCGATTTGGATGCAGTTTACATCGAGTATCGACACCGTCATCGCTGAAGGGATTACGAAAACCGTTCTGTTACGATCTTCTCCTTATTCGGCCCGACGAGCAACACCTGCGATTGTGAGCTTGGGAGAATTGTACAACCCCCCTCCGCGTGATCGTTTCCGGGAGAAGGGAATTCCATTGGCCATATTATTGGAAGGGAAGTTTCAATCGCTTTATAAAAATCGTTTAAAGCCTCGTTCGGGAGGGGAACGTTTGCCGATGGTGGAAGAAAGTTCGCAAACGCAAATGCTCGTGGTTTCCGATGGTGATATTATTCGAAACCAGACCAATGTGGTGAACCGTGAAATTCCGAGAGGGGCACCTCTTCCTTTGGGCTACGATCAATTTACTGGAATGCAATACGGTAA
>CBFHRN010000115.1:0-3327 GCA_965658275.1 Croceimicrobium sp. | reverse complement strand
CAAGTATAGCGAATAAAACTGTTTTAACTAAAGAATTAGTTGAAAAGTAGAATTCTTCAAAGGCCATTGCCGTAAAACATCCCGCCTTCGTTCATAAAGGTCGTTTCCTGGCGATTGAGTTGCAGGGCACCGCCCTTATATTGTTCTACCCGCATGCCTAATTCCTGGCAAATACAAGCCGTAGCGGCATAATCCCAGATACTGCCGCAGCCGGGTTTTTCCTTAGGAACCTTGAGCATGAAAGAGGGATGGTTTTCGGCAGTGCGCATCGCATTAATCACCAAGCCTCCACCGGAAATGATTCGAGTCTCGGTGAAATCTAATTCCTTTTGATAACGAGCGATCTCAGCTTCGATTTTTTCCCGTCCTATCGTTTTTTCGAGGGGATGATCGGTCACATAGGTGAGGTATTTGTTTTGACTCTGGATCTGCCAAGCTTCGCCATTGCGATAGGCTCCTGCTCCTTTTAAGGCATGATACAGGATTTCACGATTGGGATCGTAAACCACACCGATTACCGGACTCCCATCTTGGGCGACCAAGGCGATCGACACCGCATAGTCGGGTCTTTTTTCGATAAAAGCTAAGGTGCCATCCAAGGGATCAATACACCAGAAAAAATCTTTTTCGAAGCGACTACCATCATCGCTGCTTTCTTCGGCTAAGAGGGCTAAGTCGTATTTAGCGATGCTGGGTTTTAAGTGTTTTAGGATAAGGGTCTCCGCGGCTTGATCTACTTCCGTAACTACCTGCGAAGCGCGGGAGGAACCGCCCTCTTTCTCGAGTACTTCAATATCGTGCTGGGCTTCTTTTTGAATATAGCTTCCGGCTGCAAGGGCGGCCTCTTGGGCCACTTTTAAAAGTTCATGAAAATCGGGGCTCATAAGGAGGCGATAACTTGTTGGGTGATACGTTCGCTGTAGGAATTGATTTTCCAGTGACCGGGACTCCAGCCTTTGAGAAAGCGGTGAAAGTCGGCCCATGCCACCGGGTAAAGAGCTCGCCACTCCGCTTCGAGGTCTGCATTAGGCCTTCCCAAAGCTTGGTGCAAGCATTCAAAATAATGGTCGAGGATACGGCTTTCGAGGGCTTCGCAATCTTCTTCCATCAGGCAGGAGCCTACAAAATAGGCCAGGTCTTTCATGCCGCAACCGCCACCTACGTATTGGAAGTCTACTGCTGCCACACGACCATCCTTAGCGAAACAAAAATTGGCCAATTTGGCATCGCCATGCACTAGGCATTGGTATTGGGCGCTTTTTAATCGGGCGTCAATGAGCGGTGCCGCTTCTTTGAGAGCCTTGTCTTGCAAAGCCTCCAACTCTTGCGGTCGAGTTTCGAGATGCCAATAGGTACCCGTCTCCCAAAGGCCCTCGGGTTTCGTATCCATATAGGTGGCGTGAAACGCGGCCAACCACTGGATGCAAGCTTTCATCTGCTCCCAGTTTAAATGGCTAGCGCGCAAAGGGTATCCGGCTGCATCTAAATCTTCGAGAACCAAAAGCATTTCGGAGCCACGCTTTTCGGTGGCAAAGCATTGGGGTAGTCGGGCTTTTGACTGTTTAGCATAATGCTGGTACCAGTGACTTTCCACTTGGTAGGATTTTAATTTCCGCTGATGACCCACGGCGCCATGCCAACCGCGAGGATGACTCGTTTTTTCCTGCAGTTGAATTTGTTTGATGATAATACTAGGGAGCTCAGCTCCCTCCAAGTCCAGTCGGAGGATCTTGCCATAACCACTCCATAAGTCCTGAATCTGCTCCTGGGAGAGAATAGCTCGGGCCCCCGTGCTGCTTAGAATAACTTCGTGAAAATTAGCTTGCATCAAAGCAAAGATAGGGCAGGAGACAGTAGCGATAAACCCTAGTGCGCTTTGTTTCCAAGATCGAGCTTATACACCCTTAGGGTCTGGCATCCTTCCCTTGAAATGGGTACTGACACCCACACCCGTCCAAAATAAATTTTAAGACGTAAAAAAAGGAGAGGTTGTGTCTAAGCCTTTTTGATTGGGCAGCTTATCGCAAACGAAAGGGCGGATTAAAGCTACATATGATTCTGGACTATGACGGCCCACAAATGGCACTTATCCAACCTCGTTACCTTTATTCGGTTAGCGGCATTTGTGAAAATAGATCTGTATAAATGGCTCGACGAGCCCTTTGAAAAAGCGAAACCACCTCCCGATAAAGGCCAAATACAAATCAAATTCTGAAATCAAAGGGGGTACATTCCGGAAAATATTTATTTGAATGGGTTAAATCACCCAAACTGGATAAACTCGAGGAAATTTTAGTACCTCGCAACGTCTATTTTCATTTTGCTTTAAGCAAGCCTAGCATCAAAGGCCAGATTAATTATCTTGGAAGCATGAAGAACTTATTGACCTTTTTGATGCTTCTCTGCATGACCTGGGCGGCTCAAGCCCAGCCTATTAATGCGATTGTGAGCGATTCGGCCTGGTACCTGACCCATGGCGAATGGCCGAGCTCCCATCTAAAAGATTCGCTGCGCATCGACAATCATTTACGTTATGTAAGGCATCGCCTAAGCGCCACGAAAGGCCCCCTAGGGCAAAGGCGAAATACACTCTTGGCCTATTTAGACCAATACCTTCTTGAAGGTCAATTCCCTTCGCAATTTAAATATGAAGGAGAAGGGCAACGTCGTCCTTGTTTTATTGATGATCAGGGAACCTATTGCGCCGTCGGCTATTTGATGATGCGCGATGGGAAGGAGGAGCTGGCGCAAAGTATCAATAAGAGGATGCGATTTCATTATCTATTGGACATGGAGGATGCCGAGCTCTTGGCCTGGCAAGAAAGCAGCGGCTTTAGTTTGAAAGAATTGGCCATGATTCAGCCCACCTACGATTTTCCAGAACCTGTTCGGCTTTCCGGTTACGAGCAGTATATCAGCGATTGGACCGGGAAATGGGGCGTTCGGAAAGCGCGATCTAAGTGGCCGGTGATTTGGCCGCGCTTCGAATTCTTGACCTATTCTGAAAACCAAGGCTTCGCTTATGGGAAGCGGGAGGGGCGTTGGTATGCTTTTGATGGGGAGATGAATAGCATTCCGGAGATCGGCTTATGGACGCGAAAGGACTACGATTCCCTGCAAATTCAACTGGGAGCGGAATACGAATATGTCCTCTCCTATTTTGAAAACAATAAGGTCGGTACTTTGGATCGCGGCGGTACCGAATATCCGGCAGTGCCTTATCAAGAATGTGTCTTTTACCGGGGGAGTTCTTATTTTCAGCTAAAAGATAGTACCGGTTGGTCGCTTTACAACTATAAGATGGAAAAGCTCAACACCGGTTCCTTT
>CBFHRN010000114.1:0-3370 GCA_965658275.1 Croceimicrobium sp. | reverse complement strand
TTTAAGGAACTTATTCCCTTAGAGCACCCCCGTTTTGTTATGCAATACCGAAGAAAGCTACTCGAAGAGTACTTGGAAAAATTCACTAAGGTTCTTGAGGCCCATCGGCCGACGGTAGCATAATAGTCTCCTTCTCAGGGATATTTTGCAGGGTAGTCATGTAGTTCTTTTCACCCTTGTGGAAATAGAGTTTACACTCCTTGAAATTTATTTGGGCACTCTCCGAAGCAGGGTTTAGCTGCGTGGTTCCTGTCCACATACCATTACCGCGTTTTTGAGGCTTAATTTGACTTAAGCCTTCTACCATGATGCTGTCTAACTCTATTTCTGAATTTTCAGCAACCGAAATGTAATAAACGGCGTTCACCCCGCTTTGCGCTGTGCCTCCTACATACTTTTGGAAGTAATAATCAGTGATTCCTGCCTCTTTGGGTTCCACCTTTTTTAAACTTGAACACCCGATTAAAAAAACGGAGGCTAACAATAATACATTTCTCAATCTCATCTTAGTCTTTTATAAATGGCTGCACCAAACTTTGCTTGGACGTTTCGATGTAAAGGTAATACAAGCCCTTTGCCAAAAATTCAATTTCCAATTCTTGTCGGCTTATACTTTGGTCATCACCTGTGAAAACCACCTTACCGCTAATATCTTTAATTTTCAAGGTCGAAATTCTTTGACCCTCTGGTTTTTCAATATGTAAAACTTTTTTGGCTGGATTAGGATAAACCCGCCAATTCGCAGGTAACTTTTCTGCTAAACCAATACCCGAACCCGTGATAATCACTGAATAGTCTTCGACCTCTCCCGCAAAAGTATCGCATGGCTCGGCTGAACCATCATTAAATACATAGCGACTTCGAATCCTCAACCTGGTGGTATCCGTTCCTACAGTATAAGGAACCGTAAATGTGCCTAAGGCCTCATGCGCCGCATCATAGGGACTAAAGGTGATTAATTCAGAATTTTCAAAAACACGGTTCTTATTGTAATCGATCCAAGCATAGGCAGTATCATTAGAGAAAGCATAGGCCAGTCTAACCAAAATACTGTAGGTCGAACTATGCTGTAAATTGGCATACTGATTTGTAAAATCTCCGTAACCATCTTTTCCACTGGTATTGGAAAGGTTGCTCAGCGCCACATAGGTAATGTAATCGGAAGTGGTGTTGCTACCTCCCGAAGCACCACAATACTCAAAAGGGCGTAAGCGGTAATTAAAGCGGAATGACTCCGTCGTATCTCCGGCAGAACCAACCGCATAAACCTTGAAGTAAACGATGCTGCCTTCGGCTTGATTAGGTAAAGGATGGGTCGATTCCCATTTCTGGTTCCATCCCAATTGCAAAGGAATAATACTATCTAAGGAAAGGCTGTCTACCGAACATCTTAAAAACACCGAACTAAGTGTACCCGTATACGTAATATCCGCACTCACAAATTGATCTACCTGCGCCATTGGTTGAATTAAAGTTGGCGGATCATTAATCTCAATTTTAGTCATTTTAGGATAGGAGTCTCGTCCCTGGAGACTGATCTCCCACATTCCTCTCCCCCAGGTAGCGGCTCTTAAAGTATTTGTAGCCCAATTAATCTCCAGGTCATTCACGCGCATATTCGGTAAACCAGTATTGTAAAGAAACCAATTATTGGCATTCATATCTTTCACATAAACGCCAATTTCGGCTCCTAGGTAAATCTTTTCATCCGGACCAATAACCGCGGAAAGAATGGGCATGTCACCTATATTTCCAGTAATATTCTGCCAAGTAACTCCCAAGTCATTGCTTTGGTAAACCTTGGCCCCATTATTTTGATGACTGCCATAAGTAACCAGCAAAATGGAATCATTAAATGGATGAAAATCAATTTCAGTAATACTGGATCCCGTTGGCAAGCCTGTAGAGCGACGTCTAAAAGTGGAACCTCCATTAATAGAGATTTCCAAATCATCGCCTCGCGACACGGCAATAATCTGATCATTATTTGGGGCTATGGCCGCCCTGCTAATTGTGCCACTAAATAAGGGGCTTCCTAAAGTCGTCCAGGAGACTCCAAAATCCAAGCTTTCGTAAACCTGGTCTCCTAAGTGAATTACTTTAAAGTGATCTAAGGGCGAATTGAGCAGAGGTGCTTCCCAAGAACCACTTTGATTAGCGGGAGTTGCAGCATTTTGGGTATAACCTCCATCTCTTGTGACTCTCCGAATACCAGTTTGCACACTACCCATCATCCAATCTGGATTTAAAGGATGAATGATTGCCTCCATCCCATCAGCACCGTAAAACTCCAACCAATGATCGCCTCTAAAAATACTCGTGCCATTATCCTGTGACCCCGCCATGGTAAATCGCTGATCGCTCTGACTCACGCCAATATCGTAGTTTTCACGGATACCATTATCCTGTGAAAGCTTATGCCAGGTTTGACCTTTATCATAACTCTTACATAAGAAGCCATCGGTTCCGATGTAAAATGTTCCATTAATACAGGCTATTTCGCGCAAATCGGCATGCACATATTGAGGTCCATTATATGGAAAGTTTCCATTAATAAACCAATTGGTGATTTGATTAAAGGTAGAACCCCCATCACTCGATCCGAAAATATCCAACATTCCATAGATCATAGTGCTCGTATCTGCATCATGCACCGAAAATCCATCGCATACCCCAGGAGGATTAGTCCTAAACGTGAAGTTATCCCCAAGATCCGTACTCTTCCATACCCCATTTCGATCGGCAGCATACACGCAGTCCGGGCAAGCAGGGCTTACTGAAATTTGCACATTAATCGCATTACCATTTGTACCTAAGGCATCGGAGGCTAAAAAGCTGGCGCCCGCATCTCGAGATACCAAAATTTTGTTTGGCGTAGTGGTGAAATAATAATTATCATAGATGTAAACTACCGAATCATTAGTCGGGTGAAAAACAATTTGGCTCACATCGTTATTGGCTCGAACTACCGACCAAGTTTGCAAGTCGTCATTTGAGATGTAAAGACCCTTGCTCGTACCCACATAAACCTTATTATCAATAGTAGGATGGTATGCGATTTTATAAACCTGGCTGTTATCTCCTAAACCACCCCAGTTTAAACTACTTGGGTTAAAAGGGGTTTGAGCCCAGGTAAGGCCGCCGTCAACCGAACGATAGAGGCCATGACTCGTGCCATTACCGGCATTGCGAACATTGATTAAAACCGTATCGCTTTGCCCGGGCTTCACCGTCATGGTATTTACCCCGCTGGCAACTAAAAAATCAGTGGTTGAATTGGACCATGTAGCACCCCCATCTAAACTGCGCCAAAAACCACCGCTTCGGGAACCTAAATACAGGCGGTTGGTATCACTAGGGTCCACATAAA
>CBFHRN010000113.1:0-3377 GCA_965658275.1 Croceimicrobium sp. | reverse complement strand
GGCATTCTCCATACAGCGAATTTATTGGATTCTGGATGGTTTATTGGACCTATTGCAAACTAAAGCTTAATCAAGTGTTTGTTAAACTTTCATTATTTACTGAAAGTTTAGAAATAATTACTATCTTTACCCTATGAAAAGTAGCGAAGCAAAAAAAGAATTCATTGAAGCTTGGGGAAACCTAGGTAGCAGTTGGGGAACCAACCGAACAATGTCTTCCATTCACGCTTTGCTAATGAGCAGCAGCAGTCCCATGAGCACCGAAGATATCATGGCTGAGTTAAAGATCTCCAGAGGCAATGCCAATATGAATATCCGAGCGCTCATCGACTGGGGATTGGTTCGTAAAAGACATATTGCGGGTGAACGAAAAGAATATTTTGAGGCAGGTAAGGATATTTGGGAAATTGCCAAGCAAATCTCGAAAGAACGTCGCAAAAGAGAAATAAACCCTGTAATCGACATTCTTGGTCGATTAAAAGAAGAGGAAGACGGCAGCGACCCTGAGTTTAGCAAATTGCTCAAAGAAATGCACGATTTCACCAGCCAAATGAGCGGACTACTGGATAAGTTTAATCGTAATGATCGTAGCTGGTTTAGCCGCACCCTACTCAAACTCATGAAATAATTTTTTTCATTATATGTTTCAATATTTTCTGAAAGTTTAATAACATGGCAAGTCTCACTCTTCAATATTATTTCTACTACCTTCTTCTAAGCGCCATCCTAGTCGTAGTGGTGGGAAGGCAACTTTACCGTAAGGGTCAGGTCTACCTAGATCTACTCTTTATGGAGGAGCATCAAGCAAAAGCCATTAACCGATTACTACTACTTGGCTATTACCTTTTAAACCTAGGATATGTAGCTTATAAGCTCAGCATTAAAGGTGATCTCCACTCCCACCTAGACCTCTTCGAGCAGCTAGCTGCCAGCCTAGGTTTTATCAGTATTCTTCTTGGAGCCTTGCACATCAATAACCTCGCATTGCTCTTCATTTTATCCAAATCAAAATTCAATTTAAAATCAACTTAAAATGGAAACGTTAATCACTTATCACAATCCAGACTATTACACCCTTTGGGGCTATGCGATTTATTTGCCCATCACCATCGGGCTGACCCTTTTTGTTGCCCACAGGCTCTTTAAAAACGGACTGGTTTATATGCGTGATATATTTCACGGAAGGGAAGAAATGGCCCGTAGTACCAACCAACTGTTTAAAATGGGCTTCTACCTATTAAACATTGGCTTTGCCTTCCTCATATTGGATATGTATGCCCAAACTTGGCGTGACATGATCGAAGACTTAAGTGCTAAAATTGGCGGTTTTAGTATTTACCTTGGAATTGCCTTATTCTTCAATCTATTCCTATTCTTCAGAGGTAAAAAGGCAGCGAAGCAAAATGCTGCAGCTTAAAAAATAAAACCCCGGTAGCTACCGGGGTTTTTTATTAGTCAATCGACTTCACATTGTCTTTTATATCCCGCTCGATATAAATTCGCCGAGGATCGATGGCCACTTTTTTAGCGGCCTGATCTAATTTGAAATTAAACTCATGTGATTCATTGGTAATGCGTACCGTTTCGTTTTAAATTAAGTACTTCTCATCCTAATCCGCATAAAAGCCTATTTCTAAGGATACATTATCCAAGGCCTTTACACCATTGGAGTAGACCTTATTTAAACCATTAATTCGAAGTTCCATACTCTTTTTTGTTATTAGCTGCTCCAAATTACGAATAGCTTTGATAAACAAGAATATAGACTGTCCGGAAACGAACAATAAAATGCAAAAAAAATCCCGAGAACCATTTTGGAACTCGGGATTCATCGCATTTTTAGCGCCTTTTACATATTTCTGCGGTACTGTCCGCCTACTTCAAATAGGGCCGAGGTGATTTGCCCTAGGCTGCAAAACTTCACCGCCTCCATTAAAACATCAAAGATATTCTCATTGCGAATGGCAGACTCTTGAAGCTTAGCGAGCCATTCAGCGGAAAGCTTCTCATTACGTTCATGCAGATCTTTTAAGTTTTGAATCTGCTGCTCTTTTTCCTCTGTCGTCGCTCGAATCACCTCTCCTGGAGTAGTAGTAGGTGACCCCTCAGAGCTTAAGAATGTATTTACCCCAATGATTGGCATTTTGCCATTATGCTTAAGCGTCTCGTAATAGAGACTTTCTTCTTGGATCTTCCCACGTTGGTACATAGTTTCCATGGCACCTAGAACGCCTCCTCTTTCGGTAATGCGATCAAACTCGCTAAGAACCGCTTCCTCGACCAAATCCGTTAGCTCTTCAATAATGAAGCTGCCTTGTATGGGGTTTTCATTTTTGGTTAGCCCCAGCTCTTTATTGATAATAAGCTGAATAGCCATAGCCCGTCTTACACTTTCCTCGGTAGGTGTGGTAATAGCCTCATCGTAGGCATTGGTATGAAGCGAATTACAATTATCATAAATCGCGTACAAGGCCTGCAAGGTGGTGCGGATATCATTAAACTGGATCTCCTGTGCATGCAAGGATCGTCCTGAGGTCTGAATATGGTACTTCAGCATTTGGGCACGAGCATTGGCACCGTACTTATGCTTCAATGCCTTCGACCAAATGCGACGTGCGGCGCGACCGATAACGGCGTATTCTGGGTCAATACCATTACTAAAGAAGAAGCTTAGGTTAGGACCGAAATCATTGATGTCCATCCCGCGACTTAAGTAATACTCCACGTAAGTAAAGCCATTAGCTAAGGTAAAGGCCAATTGCGTAATTGGATTGGCACCGGCTTCCGCAATATGGTAGCCCGATATCGATACTGAATAGAAGTTTCGAACCTTGTTGCGGATGAAATTCTCTTGAACGTCACCCATTAGCCTTAAGGCAAACTCGGTAGAGAAAATACAAGTGTTCTGAGCTTGATCTTCTTTCAAAATATCTGCTTGTACGGTACCACGAACGACCGCTAAAGTGCGGGCCTTAATTTCTTGGTATACCTCAGCCGGTAAAACTTGATCACCACTTAAGCCTAACAACATTAAGCCTAGGCCATTATTCCCTTTGGGTAAATGTCCTTTAATCGATACACCAGATAAGGGTTTCTCTTCTATCCTATCTGCTGGAGCATCTGAGCCGAGTCCTTGGTAAAAAGGTCGCTCAATACCGCGATCATCGTAAAGTTCCTTGAATTTCTTTTCAACCTCAGCCTCTAAGCCGTTTTCACGAATGTACATTTCACATTGCTGATCCACCGCGGCATTCATAAAGAAGGCCAGAAGCATTGGCGCAGGGCCATTTATCGTCATTGATACAGAGGTAGAAGGTGCACATAAGTCAAATCCGGAATACAATTTCTTTGCATCGGTAAGCGTGCAAATACTTACC
>CBFHRN010000112.1:0-3426 GCA_965658275.1 Croceimicrobium sp. | reverse complement strand
CCGGCGCTGGGATTCGGGCGTGGGGGTAAAACCTCAAGCTGCGCTTTGGCCTCCGCATTCCATTCATGCAAGGAAACTTGAGCACAATTATAGTCGTAAGGCATATTATCCGTTGTACCAGTTGGAGTACTCACTGGAGCAGTACCTCGTTCATCTTTGGTAAAAGCACTCATTAAGCCATTACTATCCAAGGCAGCCACACCTACCAAATAAAGCTGATTGGCCTGTAAGCCTGGTAAAACAAAGCTACGGCCCTGGAAACGATAAAGAGAATCATACTCACCGCCTGCAAAGCCTTTAATACCCACTCGGTATTCGAAGGCCAAATTGGCATCGTCGATCTCGACCCGTAAACCGGTAGCTTCATTGTGAAGGGTAAAAGTGGGAGTAGCCGGCGCAGAGGCAATCATAGCGGCGGCAGTACCATTAATCATGGCATTGCGAGCTAAATAATTCATATCTACATAAAAGCTATCTATCTGCCCGTCATTATTGAAATCTTCCCCGATAATATCATTGGAGGTATGCTGATGGTCTTGATAATTAGGAGTTCCTAAGGGATTGCCATTTCCATGCTCGTGGGCAGAGGTAAAACGTACGTTCAAGAAGTCATTTTCCCGAAATGCAATGTGATCTCCCCCTCTACCCGAGCGGTCTTCCTGGTTAACCAATTCGATTTGCATGGGCACCTTCATATTGGGAAGGATCTTTTCATCGTAGTTCATCTTAACGCTTCGTGCGTAACCCTGGTAGGGATTGCGATCTGATAAAGGATTGCTGTACATGCGCACACGCATCGAGTCGATGTCACCTGCAGGAGAGCATCCGGGTGGGGATGCAGTTTGGCCACAAATAACACCACCTACAATATCATTATTAAGCACCGCCTTAACGGCAATACCGTTATTGGCACAGTAATCCGAAAAGGCACGGGCACCTAAAAGACCTTGCTCCTCGCCTTGAGTGAGCATAAAAACCAAAGTATGGTCAAAGGTATAGCGACTTAATATACGGGCCAGCTCCATTACCAATATGGTACCCGAACCATTATCATCCGCTCCAGGAGCCAAACAAGTACTGTCGCAGCGCCCCTCACAGCGTGAGTCCATATGCGCCATCATTAAAATCACCGATTTATCGGTGGTGTCAGCACCAGGCAGGACGGCTAAGACATTCTTTGTGCCATAAAGGTCGCCACAGGTATTATTGAGAATATCAAAAGTGAAATAACCAGGTCTTAAGCGGTTTTCATTTTGATTACTAAATGCTTCAAACTTGCTGTGAATCCAGCGTCGAGCGGCCCCAATGCCTACATTGTTACTCACCGTGTCCGACCAAGTATGACGGGTTCCAAAGGAACTTAGGATTTGTAAATTATGATGAATGCTATCCGGTGAAACTAAGTTTAACAGTTCGCAGGAGATTTGATCACTACCGTTAATAGGTGCGCTGGAGGCGTAATTCAAAGGGTCGTAGTGCCCTTGTAAAACCTGCAGTAATTCGGGACTGGATAAGCTTTGTGCCTGGAGGGCTATATTAAAGAGAAATAGGATTCCTACGTATATCTGCTTCATGTTCCTTAGTGTATAGGATAAATATAAGACAGACCGCGGATTATTGTTCAATCTCCCCTTAGAAGGGGATCGAAATTGATAAAGTTAACGAAGGGGCATTTTTAATCGTCTTTCGTGGTTCGAATGCGAACTACCTCGATTTTATTCCCGCTGACTTCCTCCACTTCAATTACATAACCATCCAGCCGAAGTTCTTCGCCTGCCTCAGGAATGGATTCCAAATGATTTATAATGAGCCCTCCTAAGGAATTGTAATTGTCGTTTTCGGGTAGTTTCAAATTGTACTTCTCATTGAGGTAATCAATTTCCTGCCGGGCCGAAAAAAGGTATTCTCCCTCCTTTACAAGTTCTTCGAGTAGTTCTTCAACATCATGCTCATCATCAATTTCACCAAATATTTCTTCCACCACATCTTCTACCGTAACTAGCCCTGAGGTACCGCCAAACTCGTCCAAAACTACTGCAATGGTGCGTCTTTCACGCATTAATAGATTTAAGGTTTCATGCGCCGGCATGGCCTCTGGTATAAAGCTTACGGGTCTTAGAATCGCTCTTATTTCTGAAGGCTTTTTAAACAACTCAAAAGAATGAACGTAACCAATAATATTATCTACCGAGCCCGAGTAGATCAGAATCTTGGACAAATTACTTTCGATAAATTCATCTCTCAGTTTCTCAATATCATCCTCAACATCCATGGCTACTACCTCGGTACGCGGCACCATAAATTCACGAGTCTTTACTTCACTAAAATCCAAGGCATTCCGAAAAATCTGAATCTCGTGATCTACATCTTCCTCATCCGTGGAAGCTTCTGTTCGCTCTCGAATGTAATTATCTAAATCTACCTTGTTGAAGACTTTTTGATCTTCATCCATGTCCGCTCTCATGATGTATTTCATCACAAAATTGCTCACCCCAATCATTAACCAAACAATAGGTGCAAAGAGGAAATAGAAAATCCCAGCCGGTAAAGCGAAGAACTCCAGCAAAGGAGTGGCATTGGCATTAAAGATGGCTTTCGGTAAAAACTCTGCAAAAATGAGTATAAGGATAGTCGAAGCAATGGTCTGAACCAAGAGTAACAAATAAGGACTCTCAATAGGAATATAAGGCTCCAGCACAATGGGCATAAAAAGTCCATAGATTACTAGAGCTATATTATTGCCTACCAGCATCGCCGCTATAAAGCGCGACGGATACTGCACTAAATAAGCAATAATGCGGTAAATGAAATTTCCCTTTTTGCTTTCCAACTCAATGTGAAAGCGATTGGAAGAAATAAAAGCAATCTCGATCCCGGAAAAGAAAGCCGAGGCTAGGATCGACAGGCTAATGATGATAAACAGTTCCAATTAAGCGTTTTCTTTTTGCTCTTTCTCCCGCTGAATTTGCTCATAACGTAGCCTTGTTCTTTTGCGGAAGAAGTACATAAAGATAGACACTATCACGCCACCACCAAATATGTACTTCATATTCCCTTCGATGGAAAGGTGGTTCACGAATTCGTAAGCACAGATAATTCCCATTACAATCCAAACGAATTCAACAACTTTAAGCATTCTAAGCATCGTCCTCTTCTTCTATATTTATTATACCAGAGACTTTGTTAATCTCGTATTGACTAAAATTTTGGTCGGCCTGAAAGCCCTCTCCCATTATAATTTCGGTAGGCGTTGTGATCTTAACAAATTCATCACTGTAAATGATTTCCTTACGGGCATCCCAAAATAGCTTTTCGGTATTTAACTGCTCCCCTTTTTTATTAATAACTACCACATCTCCACGAGCCTCCCAAAGATCTTTTTCTATTAGCTGCAAAGCATACTTGGCCCTTAAGCGGCTATTTTCC
>CBFHRN010000111.1:0-3485 GCA_965658275.1 Croceimicrobium sp. | reverse complement strand
GTCCAGTTTACGGCATAAGGACGAGCGCTTAAGCTTTGGTAAAAGGCACCGTTAAGGTAGAAGTCGACCTTGCTAATGCTGTCGTTTAAATCACTGGCGGTGGCGCTAAGACTTATGTTCTCCCCTTCCACAAAAACACTGTTATTGGCTGGGAAAATGATACTTGCCGTTGGTGCAACATTAGGGTTATTCCCTACCACCACGAAAAGCTCATCCACATCCTGATAATTACCATTATCCACTTTAAGATGGTATTTATAAACGCCAGATTGAAGGCCCGAAATAGTAGTGCTTACCGCTGTGCCATTCGAAGGCGCGGTTTGGGTAGGACCATAAATTTGCGTCCACTGGTAATTTAAGTTCCCCCCCGCAGGATCAAAACTTGCACTAGCATCAAGGGTAGCTTGATTGTTGGGTAAAACAATTACTTGTGTGGGACCCGCATCGGCCACAGGCTGACTATAAGCTAAGGCGTTTTTATAGGTGAAGGTGAATTCGCCAATATTGACTTCACCAGAACCGACATAAATGCGTAAAATTTGCTCGCCCGACTTCATCGGCACATTGGCGACCGCCTTGCTCGACCAGGTATTCCAGTCGCCTGTGTAACCAAAAGTAATATTGTCTTTAATCACTTGCCCATCCGACTCTAATCGCAAAGGCCCTCCACCGGCTTGATTTCCGGATGCATAGCGAATACTAAGATCATAAACCCCCGCAGTCTGAACATCAACGGTATACTCCAGCCACTCTCCAGCTCCTAACCAGCCTACAACGGCACCTTCACTCGGATGTAAGTCCGCATCGACCCATTCGCTGGTTCGGAAGTTTCCTTGATTGGCAATATCTAAATCTTTGTAGGCAATGCCCTGCGCTACGCCTCCTTCGAAATAATCGTATTCTCCCGAGAAAATACTTCCTGGGATAGCGGCGGGGAAACCATGATAAGGCAATTGCTCCCCAACCGTAATGGCCACAATATTAGAAGTAGCGCAATTAACCGAATCGTAAAGGCGAACATGGAAATTATGCACTCCTGCGGGCAGGCTATCTACGGTAAAGTCAAAAGGAGCGGCCGTTTTAAAAGCTATGCTGTCTTCTCCCTGGTAAAGAACTACCAGGTTTGGGTTACCCTGCTGCACGGTAAAGCTCAGTTCTGCACTGCCACCGGTATAGGCTCGATCGAATAAAATATCCAGCTCACCATCTAAGCCTGCATCTAAGCTACTAGCTAATTTGCCAGGAGCAACGCTGAGGATGTAGCCGTCTGAAAAAGTAACGGTTAGCGGCTGACTGCCATAGTTTTGGGCCACATAAACAGGTGAACCTTGTCCTTTGAATGCTACCGCTAAAGGATGGTCTGCAGTTATCGTCGCATCCGGTGCTCCCAGCACCTTCATGCTGTGCAGCCAATGATAGGTTTGCGCATCTGATACCCCAAATTTCAAATTACGATTGGGATAGGAATCATATAAATTCAAGGCTTTATCTGGATCGGTAAAGGCCAAATACTGCCACATGATATCATGCCATAGATTTACATTAGGCGCATTACTAAGAATCCCCGTATGCTGTTCAATCTCACTCCAAATTTGAGTAGCATAGGCGAGGTTATGCCCTAAATACATGGAACCACCATGAATAGGGTATAACTCTATTCCGTAGGAAGCAGCAATATCGGAGGTCCAGAAAGTACCATTGTCATAGCTGTTTCCCCAAACCCGCGAAACCAAACCATACTGTTGATTGGCTCCAAAGTTTCGGTTGTACATATCAAACCAATACTCTTCTATGGCTGACTGCTCGGTGGTATAGAGGTAAATCCCTAAATCGCGAATCGAATCATTTCCGGTAACCGAACCCCAATGGATAAGCGAAGAATTAAACTGCATACTCTCTGAGGTCGACTCTTGGTCGTTCCCTTGCGGGAAACTCGCAAAACCATTGGCCCAGCAGTGACCTGCATAAGGGCTGAAGTTTCGTAAATAGGGGAATAAGGCATCATGACGATTACTACTGGCCGCGTCACGTACCAATAGGTTTATCATGCCGCCCCACTGGGCCGCCCATCCTGGCTCAAATTGCTCTACAAAAGAAGCCGCATGGATGAAATAGCCCCAATGGAAATGGTGGTCGTTGATATTGTTGTCTTGGCCATGACCCGCAGGGTAGCCAATCATCGCATCCCAATCGTCATTATAATAAAAGAGAAAGGCCACTTCACCTGAATTGTAAGAAAGCCAATCTTCCAGGCGGTCTTTAATGGTAGTAAGCACTGAGTTTAAAGCACTGGTATCGCCCATAAGTTCGGCAATACGCGCTGTTTGAACCAGACGGTTCATCATTTGCCCTTCATTGTAGGAATCTGTCCAAGTGGCTAATTGATCCCCCTTAATGAGGTCGATCTTATCCTTAAGCTTGGCGGGGTCGTAGCTAAGACTGCGGCAATTGTTATCTGGTAAAGTGGGAAGGATACCATAAAAGGTGTTCTCCACGGCAAAGGAGTTGGCGGCCATCAGTTTAAGATCACCACGCACCGTATTGTATACATGGGTCGTATTTAAACTAGTACCTGAGGCTAGCTTGGACCAGTGGTGAGGTAATAGACCTTGTAGGAACAAGGTGTCGCTGCCTTCTTTGACCTCGGTTTGAATATCAAAGGTGGTCCGAACCACGGAAGTTTGTTCGTTAAAGCTCCAATTGGCTCTACATTGCTTTGGGAAAACAAAAGCATATTGCTCAAAATTAGAAGCCAAATTATCGGTGTTCCCTCCCGAGGGCAAAAAGGCAAGAGACCAATAGTTCTTACCATTTAATGTGGAGGTATAGGTGTTACCTGATTTGGACCAGGAAGATCCGCTCGGCCCATAAATGGCAAAATCTGCACCATGATTCACCCCTTTTACAATGAGAAAAGAGCCCGAATCGGTTACAGTTCCTTGATTCACCACCACTCGTGCTATACTGGCACTATCTTTTTCGAAGTATAAAAAGGGCATGCCCACCCCGGTTTTTGCACTGAAATGATGGGTTCCACTCTGCCAGTCTAGGGTCACCGTCCAATCATCATGGTCCGAAACATTAGTGGCATTGGCATTTAAACCTGTCACCCCAACTTCTACGGGATCAAAAGCATCGATAGGCCCCCAAGGAATATAGGTGGCTACTAATCCATTGCTTTTAGTTTCAAGCGTAAAAGGATAGTTAAATAGGTTGGAAGATTGCGCATTCTTTACTTTATGCGACCACCATTCATTGGTGGGTACCGCTTTGGTAGCAGCAGCGCCCGTTACATAGGGCGTTCCGGATGGATATCCATTTCGCCCTGCGGCATCTACGCCGGGAAAGTTGGTGGTATACGAGCCTTGACCTACTTGTACCACCTGTGCGAAACCAAGGTTCCCTAGCGATAGCGTAAAGCCAAGAAACAGTGCTTTAAAAGCTAGGATCCTTGTCATGTTGTTTAAAATTTATGGTTTAAGTTC
>CBFHRN010000110.1:0-3505 GCA_965658275.1 Croceimicrobium sp. | reverse complement strand
TAGCCCAGAGTGCCAGGTGAGGAAAGCCCCTAAAATGAACCTCAAGACCCTTATCGGCATCTTTATGCCGCAAGCGTACCCGATCAAAATCAACATCAGCGAAAATCAAAGCATCGCGCTTAAACAGATCTTCCCCTAAGACCAAACTGCCATTGTTGAGTTCAATCGGTCTTTGCTCATAGCCTAAAAGCATGGTTTCGGGGTCAATGGTTTCTGCTTTTAAATCTTGAGAGGTGGGTATATCAATCACATAATCGCTAAGCATAGCCGAATCGAGCGGACAATAATAAGCGGTATGACCCCCGGCATTGAAATGCATAGTTTCCATTCCCGTATTCCCCACCACAAAGCGCATTTGCAAGCGCTTATCGATTAGTTGGTAGTAAACTTCAAAGCGGAAATTAAAAGGATATTGCTGCTTTATTTGCGGCGAATTTTGCAAGCTAAATAGAACTTGCTCTTTGGACAGTTGCCGGAATTCCAAATTCGAATTATTTCGAATGATACCATGCTTCGGCAAGGCAAAAGGTAGGCCCTTATGAATAACCGTGGACTCACGCACTGTGCCCACTGCCGGAAAAAGAACAGGAGAGCTGGAAGCCCAAATTTCTGGATTCACGGGCCAAATGTATTCTTGGCCCGTTTTTTTATTTTTTAGTGATCGTATTTCCGCTCCGGTAGACTCGACTTCGCAAATGAGAAAGTCATTCTCGATCGTATGAATCATATAAGATTATGGTTTGATCTGAAAAATAATTGCAATGCCTTACAACAAATAATCGGTGGTCATAAAGTTACTTTCGCCATTGGAAAGGACCTCGCGCACTAAATGCTTTTGATCACTAGAAGTGGCAACCAAAGTTCGAATGGAGAAAGAACGTAAGGCATCGTGCACACTTAAGGTTCCGACGGCACTATCCTTTCGGCCGGTGAAGGGCAAGTAATCCGGACCGCGCTGGCAACTGGCATTGATATTTACCCGACATACTTGATTGACCATATTATCTACGGCATAGGCAATCGTACTATGGTCTTCGCTAAATAAACTGCATTGCTGACCATAATCCGATTGGGCAATACTGCTCATCACTTCCTCTAAATCATCGTACACTACTATGGGCACTACTGGCCCAAATTGCTCTTCGTGGAAAATACGCATGCTGGCATCTACCGGGTATAAGACGGAAGGGAAAAATGAAGTATCGTTTAGCCGACCCCCCTTGGCATTCACCTGCTGAGCACCCTTCGCTAGGGCATCGGTAACATAAGCCTCCATCGCCTCTACTTTATTGCGTTCGGGCAGTGGGGTTAGGGGTGTATTCTTTAAAGGATGATCCAAAGCCAAAGCATCAACGGCCGCGCTAAATCGACTTACAAATTCATCGGCAATGGAACGATGCACAAAAATGAGCTTCAAAGCGGTACAACGCTGGCCATTATAACTTAAGGAGCCATTTACACACTCTTTAACCGCCACATCCAAGTTGGCATTTCGAAATACAATAGCCGGATTCTTAGCCTCCAATCCTAAAATTTGACGCAAACGATTGGGCTTCGGATGTTGAGCCACTAAGGCGTTCGAACTATTGGAATTGCCAATCAAGGCTAAGACATCTACATCACCGCTGGCCATAATAGGTCCGGCTAAAGTACGTCCGCGACCAAATACAATATTCACCACTCCCGGCGGGAAGGCTTCCTTAAAAGCTTCGACCAATGGTGTTAAAAGAAGGACCCCGTACTTAGCGGGCTTAAAGATGACCGTATTCCCCATCATTAAGGCAGGAATCAACAAACAGAAAGTTTCGTTTAAAGGATAATTATAAGGACCCAAACAAAGAACCACCCCAAGAGGACCTCGCCTTATTTGCGATATAACCCCATCCTTTGCTGCCATTTGAGAGCCGGTGCGCTGCATGGCTTTAAATTCTTCAATCGTATCTCGAATATAATCCACCGTGCGGTCAAATTCCTTGTAGGCTGTGCTATGGTTTTTAGCGATCTCCCACATCAACATTTCACTTACCTCTTCACGTTTGGCAATCATCATTTCCAAAAAGCGCTCCATCGCTTTAACCCGCTGTTCCGAACTTGCCGTGGGCCAAGCGCCCCTCCCATTATTATAGGCCTGTTTCGCAGCATTCAAAGCCTCTAATCCCGCCGCCGTATCCAGTAAGGGAGCCTCTCCCAAATAGATGCGCTCAACCTTGCCCTTAGCATCCGCCTCTCCTACCGGCGAATACACTTGTTCCATTTCCCCAGACCAAGATTTTAGTTCGCCGTTTACGAGGTACTGTTTCCATTGTAATGCCTTAGGTGCTTCCATATTGTTTGATTGGTGTTTAAGAATGGTGGATTTTCTTTTTTTTTGGCTCCCTCAATATAAGCAAAACTGATTTTTCAATCCAAATAGGACCGCCTAAACCCTAGCCTTACCGATAGTAAATCCTTACTTTTTAAGCGATTAAGAACAAAACATGAAGCTTAGCCAAGAAAAACTTACCCAGCCTGTAATCATGGTTAGCCTCTCCGTGCTGCTCTCGGTGCTCATCTATGGGCTTATTCATGTTCTCTTTCAATTAAGAGACCCCTTGGCCGGTTTCGCCAGCGCCGTGGTAATCCCTTTTGCGGTATCCCTACCCATCTCCATCTATATCAATCGCTATTTAAAGACCATCCGCAAGCAAAAAGAAGAGCTTGCCAAATTAGACGATACCAACAAAAGACTCTTCCACTTGCTTTCTATGATTTAAGAGGGCCACTGGCGACCCAAAAAACAATGATTGAATTATTATTAAGTGAGGAACTGGATTCCGATTCCGGTAAAGCTATGCTTAAGGAGGTGGAGCAAAAAACGGGGCGACTCATTGTATTTCTTAATGATATTCTCACCTGGGCCGAGAAACAGCAGAAGGGCAAATCTTTGCCGAAGCAGATAGCTATTCTTTTGTCCTGCGTAACCTGCTGCAAAATGCGATTAAATTCACCCCAAGAGGTGGAAGAATATACATTAGTACCGAAGAAGTGGATTCAGAAACCCTAACCCGGGTAAGTGACTCGGGCATCGGCATGACGGAAGAGCAAATGAACCAGCTAAAAGACGAAAACCAATGGTTTAGCTCCCCCGGAACCGAACAGGAAGAGGGCACTGGCTTTGGTGTTAATGCCTGCATCAGCTACATCAAACAAAATGGAGGCCGCCTGCTCATCGACAGCAAAATGGGAGAAGGATCCGAGTTCACTATCGTACTCCCCAGGCAAGAGCCTTCCCACTAAAGCACTATTCTTAGTCTAAAATTGAGGGCAATCTTTGGATTTTCATACCTTAGTGTACCATTTACACTAGACGTTAATTCCATCCTATGTACAGTACCGAAGCCTACCTCAATCCGCAGCAAATTCTTAAAGACCAAGACTGGCTCAAAAGGCTTTTAGCCCAGGTAATGGAGCATAGCAAGGAGGCCCTCTCGCTAGAAGATGAGGAAACGGTGGCGGATTGGAGTGT
>CBFHRN010000109.1:0-3595 GCA_965658275.1 Croceimicrobium sp. | reverse complement strand
AAAGTATTGAATGTAAGAGTAGTAATCGCGCGCTTTGGCTTTGATTCGGAATTGGTATCGCCTGCCATCCCCCTTCAAACGGATACGTACTTTAGAGTGTCCCTTAAGGGATAGGGGTTGCATGCGGTGTCGTAGGGAAGAAAAACCTCCATTGTTTTCTAGGGATACTTCTCCATAAAAATGGCCATGGCCTTCCTCGGTAATTTCAAAGTTTCCGTTAGAGCGTCCACCCATTACCACGTCATCCACAATCTGCCAGTCGCGTTGGGCACTTTCGGGGCTAAAATCATAAATGACCGCTTGCATAAAAGGTAGTATTAGGGCAATAAAGAGCATCGTTCTTTTTTTAAAAGTAACTTTCCCTTGCCCCGAAGGTTCAGCACATCACCTAAAAAGCCTCGCAATTGCGAGGCTTTTTATTTATTTCGTGCAAACGTAAAGCGTTTCGCCTTTCATCAAAGCGTAGCGCTCTAACTCTTCTTGCGATAGCTTCTCGAGGGTATTAAAAGCTTCTACTTTAAAGCCCGCTTCTTCTAGACGCTTGGGGTAGTCCTGACCGTATTGACGCACGTGATCGTACTGCCCAAAACGGCGAATACGCTCTTCGGGATCGGTAATACTCGGATCCTCGTCGGTTACCTTCTGATCCGCCTTAAAGGGCACCTGCATAATCGCTAAGCCACCTGGTTTTAAAACTCGGCAAAGCTCGCGCATACATTGCTTATCATCGATCACATGCTCTAATACATGATTACAGAAAATAACATCGAAATTATTATCGGGGTACTGAATATTATGGATATCCATTTTTACATCCGCAATCGGAGAATCGAGATCTGCCGTGAGGTAGTCGAGATTCTTCATCTTGCGAAAGCGCCCGTAAAAACATTGCTCTGGCGCCACGTGTAGCATCGATTTCGACGTCGTAAAGAAGTCGGTTCTTTGCTTTAAATACAACCATAAAAGTCGATGGCGCTCGAGCGACAAAGAAGCCGGTGCCAAAGCATTTTCACGCTGGCGACCTTTGTAGCCATAGGGTAGTAATTTGCGGTAGGTACGGCCATCGATGGGGTCTTCAAAACGATTGCCTTTATAGAATAGCGCCAAAAGGGGAGCCGCCATGTAACTGAGGCGAATTAACCACTGACGTGGAATGGTATTCAGCGCAAATTTGAATAGTGATTTAATCATCGGGATTGATTCCTAAAGCCTCGTAAATATAATCGTAGGTGGATAGAATTAGGGGCTCTCCATCCACTAAAGCCACATCATGCTCGAAGTGAGCCGCTGGTTTACCGTCTACCGTGTTGATCGTCCAACCATCGGACAATTGCTTCACGCGATAGGTACCCATGGTAATCATAGGCTCGATGGCCAAGACCAAACCATTTTTTAGCATTTTACCCTTTCCAGGTTTACCGTAATTGGGCACTTGCGGATCTTCGTGCAATTTGGTACCGATACCATGGCCCACTAATTCGCGTACCACCCCATAACCATGCCCTTCGGCATGCTTTTGAATGGCATAACCAATATCGCCTACGCGGTTACCCGCTTTAAAGGCCTTAATTCCGAGGTACAAGCTTTCTTTGGTTACCTCTAGTAATTTCTTTACTGCTGGGTCTACTTCCCCTACCTCAAAGGTATAGGCGTGGTCGCCGTAATAGCCATTGAGGATGGAACCGCAGTCGACACTCACCACATCCCCTTCCTGCAAAGGAATATCGGTGGGTAAGCCATGTACTACGGTTTCGTTCTTGGAAATCAAGAGGGTACTAGGGCATCCGTACAAACCTTTAAAGCCCGGTTCGGCTCCTTGCTGGCGGATGTATTCCTCAGCCATACGGTCTAGGTCGACCGGCTTTACCCCTGGTTTTATTTCCTTGGCCAGCATTCCAAGCGTTCTGCTCACCACCAAAGCTGCTTCGCGCAGCTTCTCAATTTCACTGGCCGATTTTAACTTGATCATCTAAAATTTAAAAAAGCGTTTCTTGGATTTCTTCTTCTGCAATTGTTCCGGTCCGGTAAGCGCCTCTCCCCCGGCAATTTGATGGTAAATTTCGCCCCAACCTGGGAATCCCCCGAAATTACGATCATCGATAAACATATCGGCATGCAGCTTGCGACTCGCTTTACGCTCGTCGAACTTTTCTTCCGGGTAACTGGCATTTACCGCATAAAATTCAATGCCTTGTTCTTTGCAAAAGGCTACGGCCTCATCCAGTTTACGGCCGTAACGATAGGTCCACAGAATTAAGCGATGCCCGTCCTTTTGCAGCATTTTCAAAGTATCAAAGGCAAAAGGCATGGGCTTACCTATTTTAGGATAGGCATCCTCTACAATGGTGCCGTCAAAATCAACAGCAATTAGTTTCGAGTCTAGATTCATTTCAATAGCGTTTTACCGGTCATAGCCGCCGGTTGTTCTACCTCCATTAGATCTAAAATAGTTGGCGCCACATCGCCCAGGACTCCCTCATGCATTGGCGTTCCCGCCACATTATTTCCCACTAGGAAACAGGGTACTGGCTGGGTGGTATGCGCTGTATTCACCGAACCATCTTCATTGAGCATGCAATCGGCATTGCCATGGTCGGCTAAGATGATAAACTTATAATCGTGCTTTAAGCCTTCTTCCACCACCGCTTGCAAACATTGGTCTACCGTTTCACAAGCTTTCACAGCCGCTTCCATGACGCCGGTATGGCCTACCATATCAGGATTGGCGAAGTTGAGACAGATGAAATCGGGTGTTTGGCTCTTCATGTCGGCAATGATGGCATCACGTACCTCAAAGGCCGACATTTCGGGTTGCAAATCGTAAGTAGCCACCTTGGGTGAATTGATCAAGAGACGGTGTTCCCCTGGGAACTCCGTTTCCCGTCCGCCACTAAAGAAGAAGGTAACATGCGGGTATTTTTCGGTTTCCGCGATGCGCACTTGGGTACGATCGGCTTTGGAAAGCACTTCCCCTAAAGTCTCACTTAAATTGTCTTTTTCGTAAATCACCTTTACCCCTTGGAAGGTATCGTCGTAACGGGTCATCGTTACATAATACAGATCCATTTTCTTCATGTTCTCTTCGGGGAAGTCTTGCTGCGTAAGCGCCATGGTAATTTGACGGCCGCGGTCGGTGCGGAAATTGAAACTCAATACCAAATCACCGGGCTCGATAAGACCATCGCTATTGATGAGTCCTGGTTCGATAAATTCATCAGTAGTACCTGCTGCATAATTCTTTTCAAGGCAAGCTGAGGCGGAGGTAAAAGTTTCTCCTACACCTTTTGTTAATAGGTCATAGGCCTTACGCACGCGCTCCCAACGCTTATCGCGATCCATCGCAAAATAACGCCCCACAACCGTAGCCACTTTACCTGAGCTCTGCGCCATATGCGCTTCCAATTCGGCCATATAAGCCAGCCCTCCCTTGGGATCGGTATCACGACCATCCGTAAAGGCATGAACATATACCTTTTCCAGTCCTTCTGCCTGGGCGGCGGTACATAAACCTTTCAGGTGATTGATATGCGAGTGAACCCCCCCATCGGAAAGTAAACCGATGAAATGCACCTTCACTTGCTTTTCCTTGGCATAA
>CBFHRN010000108.1:0-4006 GCA_965658275.1 Croceimicrobium sp. | reverse complement strand
CTTTGGGGCTCAAAGAACTCTTTCCAAGCGGCTTGTGGGCGCCACTTCTGAAATAAAGTACCTGAAGGAAACCAAAATTTAAACAAGCCCACAAAGGCTAATATGCTGACGCCGTAGATTGCCGCCGATCTGTACTTGAAGATCGACTGCTGCAGAAAAAGTAGTAAGAGAAGGCTCAAAGATACTTTAGTAAGCACCATTGCAGTACCTAGGTCAGGCCTTCTAAAGTAGTAGACGGATAGAAAGCTTAGAAAAATCAACCAAGAAATGCTCTTGGCTTTTAATTGAGAGACTATAATAAATGAAAGGCCAAGCCAGGTGATAAGTAGAAATGGGGTTTTGAGGAGACCTGGCTCACTTAAACTAGCATTATTCAAGGCAAGAGCAATTAAGCCCTGCCACTTTAAAGCCACTAGTGTTAAGTCTTGAAGGAAGATCAAGTCGCTGAAGAGGGGTGTGGCCATGGAAAAAAGTGCCCATACTAAACTTCTTCTTTCAAATATAAAATAGCCGCTTACAAGCAGCAGTGCGGCAATAGCGGGAATAAGGCGAATTTGCCAGAGTAGGGCAACAAGACCTAGTAAAACTACCTTCTTCCACATCATCTCTGACCCATTATCCCATAGAACTAATGCCATGATGGACACAAGCCCTATCTGATGATGACCAGCAACTTGAATGAGAATGAGGTAGATTAGGCTTTTCCAAGCAAGGCTGCGTTTCCAGGTCGGAGGGCTCTTTAAAACACTGAATAGGATAATAAGGCGCAAAATGACTAAAATGCAATAAGCCCAAATCCTGTTTGTGCCGATAGGCAGTGGAAACTGGAGAAATGCTAAACTTCCTTGGCTGAAAAGCCATTCCCTCAATTGGCTGAAATCAAAGGCGAATAGGTAATTGCTTAAGTAGCGAATATTCGCGTCGGAATGGGCACCTAAGCCGATGGAAAATTTGGGCCAACTCAAAAAAATTAAAAGGCCGGCTACTTTTTAGTAGCCGGCCTTTCTTTTATACTCTTTTTGAGGCATGTAGAACCTTAAACTATTATGGCGATTAGTCATCGAAACTTACCACCACCTTCTCACTGCGCGGATGGCTTTGGCAAGTTAAGATATAACCATCTTCAACTTCATCGTCCTCTAAGGCGTAGTTCATGTCCATTTCCACTTCACCCTCTAAAACCTTCGCACGACAGGTGCAGCAAACCGCCCCTTTACAAGCATAAGGCACATCCGCCCCAGCGTCTAAAGCAGCATCTAAGATGGCGTCTCCACCGCTGTTTAGGGCAAAGTGAGTTTCCTCTCCATCGAGGATAACTGTACAGGAGCTATCAAACTTAGCACTTGTTTTTTCTGCGCTTACTTTGGTTTTTCCAGCAATAGTCTGCGCTGGGGAAGTAAACAATTCGTAATGGATTTTATCCTTCTCAACCCCTAGATCTTGAAGTTGATTGCTCACATCGTTGATCATGCCCTCTGGTCCGCAAAGGAAATAGCCATTCACCTCACTAATGTCAAAGAAACGCTCGGCAAATTGACCGCATTTTTGGGCATCAATACGGCCTTTTAAATAGTCCGTTCCTTGATCTTCGCGGCTAAGCACGTGATGCACTTCGAAGCGGTTCATGTATTTATTTTTCAGCGCTTCAATCTGCTCTTTAAAGATTACCGACTGCGCTGTTTTATTTCCATAAAATAAAGTGAAGTTGCTCTTTGGCTCTTGCTCAAGTACAGACTTAAGGATGCTAAAAACGGGTGTAACTCCCGAACCAGCTGCAAATCCGACATAATTGTTTTCGGCTTCTGCCTTAATAGGAGCAATGAAGTTACCGTCCGGGGTCATAACTCTCATTTCGGTTCCTACTTTGAGCTCTCGGTTAGCGAAGGTTGAAAAGACACCGCCTTCGACTTCTTTGATTGCTACACGAAGCTCTCCATCAAAGGGACTAGAGCAAAGGGAGTAAGATCGGCGTGTTTTTTCGCCTCCTATTTCCGTTTCAAGCGTAAGGTATTGCCCGGGTATAAACCGATAATCGTCACTTAGGTTATCGGGTACATCGAAAGCAACTGATACACAGTCTTCGGTTTCACGGGTAATTTCGCTTACGCGAAGATTATGGAATTGAGGACGACCACTTTTCTTTTCTGATGAAGAAAGATCACGGTCGGCCTTTTTAGCTTTTTTGAAAAAGTTGAGCATAGAATTCTTCTAATTAGGCAAAAGTAAGTTCTATCAGGTTTAGGAACAATTTACAGACCGCAATAGTTTCCTATATAGATTATATCTTTGTAACGCTCTCAAAAAAGACGTGATATGACGAAAGAAATGAATTTGGAGGAACGCTTCCAGGCGTATGTAGATGAGGAAAATAAGGTAGAGCCAAAAGATTGGATGCCTGAAAAATACCGTAAAACTCTGGTTCGTCAGATTTCGCAACATGCTCATTCAGAAGTAGTGGGAATGTTGCCAGAGGCGAATTGGATCACACGTGCTCCTTCTCTTCGACGCAAAGCAGCCCTCTTAGCTAAGGTTCAAGATGAAGCTGGACATGGTCTTTATTTGTACAGTGCTGCCGAAACTTTAGGGGCCGACCGTATGGATATGGTGCAGGACTTACTAGATGGAAAGGCAAAATATTCATCAATCTTTAATTACCCAACTCCATCCTGGGCAGACATAGGAACCATTGGATGGTTAGTGGATGGCGCCGCTATTGCT
The DNA here is from genome assembly GCA_965658275.1 of Croceimicrobium sp. Taxonomy (GTDB): domain Bacteria; phylum Bacteroidota; class Bacteroidia; order Flavobacteriales; family Schleiferiaceae; genus Croceimicrobium. Next base: position 1,288 of record CBFHRN010000108.1, on the reverse strand, counting down.
AACCAAGTAATGCTTTGTCGTACTTCGTATGGTCCATACAGTCGAGCTATGGTGCGTATTTGTAAGGAGGAAAGCTTCCACCAGCGCCAAGGCTACGAGATTGTTATGACTCTCGCCAAAGGTACACCGGTGCAAAAGAAAATGGCGCAAGACGCCCTTAACCGTTGGTGGTGGCCCGCCCTAATGATGTTTGGCCCTACCGATGACAACTCTCCCAACTCCGCACAATCCATGAAGTGGAAAATTAAGCGTAAAAGTAATGATGAGTTGCGTCAAGAGTTTATTGACAAAACGGTTCCTCAAGCGGAGTACCTCGGCTTAAGCATTCCCGACAAAGATTTGAAATGGAATGAAGAGCGCGGTCATTATGATTTCGGAGAAATTGACTGGTCTGAGTTCTATGAGGTGATTAAAGGAAATGGCAAGTGCAACAAGCAAAGAATGGAAGCCCGTCAGAAAGCACATGCGGAAGGCGAGTGGGTGCGTGAAGCTGCCAATGCTTATGCTGCCAAACAAGCTGCTCGAAAGGCAAAAGAAGAGAGCGCTGCTTAAGAATAACCGCCATTAGGCCTTAGCTATAAACCATGAGTACTAAAGACAATTGGAAAATCTGGGAAGTGTTTATTCGCTCCCGTAATGGACTCAGCCATAAACATGTGGGTAGCCTTCATGCTCCCGACGCCGATATGGCTATAAAAAATGCCCGCGATGTATACACCCGGCGCAGTGAGGGGATAAGTATATGGGTAGTGGAGTCTGAGGCGATCACCGCCTCTAGTCCGGATGAAAACGAACCTTTATTCGCTCCAGCGGATGATAAAGTTTATCGTCATCCTACCTTTTACGATATTCCAGATGAGATTGGCCACATGTAGCTCTAACACCTAAGATTTTGGATCAACACTTATTACATTATACTTTACGCATCGGAGACAATGCCCTAATATTGGGTCAGCGTCTGTCGGAATGGTGCGGCCACGGACCCATCCTTGAGCAAGACATCGCCTTATCCAATATTGCTCTAGACCATATTGGCCAAGCACGCATGTTAATGCAGTATGCGGCTGAGCAAAATGGTGAGGATTTTACCGAGGATAAAATGGCTTTCTTCCGCGATATTTGGGATTACCACAATGCTTTAATTGTGGAACTTGAAAATGGCGATTGGGGAAAAACCATAACCCGTCAATTCTTATTTGATACCTATAACTATTACTTCTACACGGCTCTTTTAGGCTCAGCTGATACACGTCTAAACGAGATTGCTCAAAAGGCGATAAAGGAAGTA
>CBFHRN010000107.1:0-4038 GCA_965658275.1 Croceimicrobium sp. | reverse complement strand
AATGGCATCGCCCTCTGCGGCATCTAGCTCACCGCTGCTTTTGGCCATCACATTTAGCGCAAAACTTCGATTCGCCGTGGCGTATAAAGAACGGCCCTTGGTGATGGGGATCATGGCGGATTTATCCCCTCCAAAACCAAAGGAATTGCCTTTGGCCTCCAATACTCCAATCACGCGAAAGCGGTTGCCGGCTAGGCTTATAAATTTGCCGACGGGATCCTTTTTGGGGAACAGTTTGCTGACGAGCTCTTGACCAATGATGACGACCGCTGCGGAGCTTTCGACGTCACCTGCACTTAGATTTCGGCCGTTGGATAAATTATAACCGGCGCTTTGCAAGTAGTTCTCGTCAATCGCCATTACCGTAATATTCGGATTGCTGGATTGGTTTTCGAATTTCACTTCCGCAACACTGGTACCCATAAAAGAGATACTCGCCACAGCATGTCGTGGAGGCATTTTTTCTTTGAAGCGCAGTGCTTCATAATAGCTGATATTCGGGTAATATTTAGGTCGGGAACCTCGATTGCCAATACGAATATTGGGTGATCGGTTTTGAATGGTAAAGGTATTGGCCCCCAATAATGCGAATTGCCCGGTTAGGCTGCCCTTAATGGCATCAATAGCGGTTAAGATACCCACCAAGGCCGTTATGCCTATAGCTATAATTAATGCGGTAAGAATGGTCCGCAGCGCCTGACTTTTTATAGATTGCAGCGCGATTTTTAGGTATTCGAAAAAAAGGCCTTTTCGCATGGTCCTAAATTACGATAATAGCCCATACTCAAATGAGGAATTCTTCTAAAAATGTTACCGCTCGCCCCATTTTATTGCTAGGATGGGATGCTGCGGATTGGCATTTGATTGATGAAATACGGGCAAAGGGCCTCATGCCCAATTTGGATTTTTTAATGACCCAAGGGAGCACCGCCCACCTGGCTTCCTTAGTGCCGACCTTAAGTCCGCTCTTATGGACGAGCGTCGTTACCGGTAAAAGAGCGCATGAACATGGCGTCCTTTCTTTTGTCGAAGAAGCGGGAGAGCTAATACTTCCCATTAGCTCGACATCTCGGCGAAAGCCTGCTATTTGGAATATCCTGTCTTCGGCGAATTTGCGAACGCTTGTTGTGAATTGGTGGCCCTCGCATCCGGTGGAAGCCATCCATGGAGAAATGATTGCTCAACCCTTTTTCTGGAATCCCGATAAGGCCAAAGATTCGGTTTACCCACCTTCTAAATTTCAGACCTATAGAGATTTGAGTCAAATGGAAGGGGATGTGAGTCAGTTAAAAGCATTCTTTCCTGAACATGGGGCGGAAGAATTGGAGTCGGACCCCTTAGTGGGCAAGGTGCACGAAATTTTAAAGCGTTCGGCCCGCCAGGCAAATGTGGCCTTGGAGGCCTGTGTCCCAGGTAGTTTTGACTTAGCCTTGGTTTATTTTGAAGCTTTAGACCAGATAAAACATTTGGCGATAAAATACCATCCCCCAAAGTTGGAGGAGATTCCCGATGATGAGTACCGAAAGTACCGCCATATCGTAAGTGCCGCCTACCAGTGGATGGACCTAGTTTTAGGGGCCTTTTTGAAAAGATTGGGAAATGAAGTGAACTACCTCATTGTTTCGGATCATGGCTTTGCTGTAAATGCCGCCCGGCAAATTGAATTGGGAGATCTGCCTGCGGCCCCCGCTACCGAGCATCGCCCCTTTGGGGTTCTCTTGGGCGCGGGTCCGGATATAAAGGTCCAATCCAAGCTTTTTGGAGCAGGATTGCTAGACCTATTTCCAAATCTATTGTATCATTTTAATTTACCGGTAGGAGATGATTTAGAAGGCCGCATCTGGACTAACTTTTGGAAAAAAGATCAAAAGCCCAGTCGTATTCCTTCTTGGGATCCGGTGATTACAGATTTCCCTTTTATTTCAAACGCGTCTGCACCGCCGAAGGATCTTATCCAAGACCTGGTAGCCTTGGGATATTGGGATGATCAGATAAGCGAACAACTTGCATTTGTGCGTGAAGAGCAAGCTTATAATAAAGCAGTTTCCTTAGGCGAAGCCCATCAATATTTGGAGGCGCTGGCAATCTGCGAAGCGCAGCGCGAAAAGTCGCAGAAGGTTTTCCGCTGGTATGTATTGGAGGGGAATATACGCCTAAAGTCTTTTTCGGGCGAGGCCTGGTTGCAATGGTATGCTTCTTTGGAAAAGCAGTGGCAAGAAATCATGCCTTTAGCCTTTAGCGCTGCTTTGGCTTATTTGCAAAAGGGCGACTATGCTAGAGCCTTGACACGCATGCAAGCCCTGGAAGAAAAGGGACTAAAGAGTCCGGTTTTATTTGGTGAAATGGGGCAAGCTCTTTTTTTAGCAGGCCGACTTGCACAGGCTCGGACTTATTTTGAAAAGGCCTTGGATCTAGACCCTCAAAGTGCTAGAGCCTTAAATGGTTTGGCCCAGGTCGCCTTTGCGGATGGAGATTACCCCGGATTTGAAAAATGGGCCAATCAGGCCCTCGAATTGAAATTCTTTCAGCCCCAGCTGCATTACCTTTGGGCCCTGCATTATTACCGCCTTAAGATGCAAAAGGAAGCCCAGCAGGCCTTGCATGTCTGTTTGCAATTGGCACCTAAGCACGTGAAGGCCTTGTCTTTATTGGAAAAAATGGAAAATCGAGCAACTTCTAAGCCGCAAATCATCGTGACGGGCTTTCCCCGCAGTGGAACCAGTTTGATGATGGCCATTTTGCAAGCTGCGGGCCTTGAGCTGTTGGTTGACACCAAACGTGTTGCCGATGTGCATAATCCCAAGGGTTATTATGAATGGGAGCCGGTAAAAGACCTCGCTAGAGGGATAGATTGGCCCAGCGATGAGAGCCGCGTTGTTAAGGTCGTTGCGCCTCTACTTCCTTATTTACCAGCCCAAAAAGCTTATAAGCTTATATGGATGGAACGTCCAACGGTAGAAATCCTATTATCGCAGGCCAAGATGAAAGGGGAGGCGGCAGATTTGGAAAATTTCCCTTTTGAAAAAGGACAGCAATTGGAGTCTGAAAAAAGACGTATTGAGAATTACCTAGATCAACAAACTCATTTCCATTGGCAGCGCATTTCCTTGAAGGATTGTTTTGACAATCCGATGAAGGTGGCCTCCGATTTAAGTGCATTTTTAGGGCTGACAATCACCCCCGAAATCATCGAAAAGGTAGTCGACCCAAAATTGAGGCGTCAGCGTATTGGCTAGGCCCTTGTTTTTTTCGATTTTTGCGGACTATGAATGAAAAGAAGAAATCGGCGGAAAGCCTAAAGTATATTGGAGCTCTTAGTGGTGTCTTAGCGAGTCCTTTGCTTCAAGGGCAGATTCAATATGTGGATATTGCCGATACGACCCTCAATACCAACAATGCTTATTACGATTTAAATATCGATAGCGATAGCTTGGGATTAATCGATTATCGTTTCATTCAGTATGTGGATACCAGCATTTTTAATGTCAGTGGCAGTTTCATTCAAGCGCGGGGAAATGCGGCTAATTCGGTTTTAGGTTTGGATTATGCCAATTACGCCTATCCTTTTAATTTGAGTCCGGGTGACAGCATTGGTCCCAATCAAGTATACAAAGGATCTGGTGGAACGAATGCCTTAGGTCAGTTAGCGCTTGAAGTGAATGATACCGGCCATGCCAATGATCAGTTCGTTGGCGCCTTAAATGGTCTAATTGGCTTGCGTTTTAGAGTTGAGGTAGACGATACCTTGCGTAATTTTTACGGTTGGGCGCGCATTGACGTAGCTGCCGATTATAAATCCATTACCATTAAGGATTTCGCCTATAATAGTCAATATGGAGAAGGTTTAACCGCAGGCGAAGGATCTACTTGGATTGGCGTCGAAGAGGAAACCTTCAGTCCTTTTACCTTGCAGCAATTAGCCGATCATTTGCATTTCTCTATTGAAGATTCCGAGGCAGAATTAAATATCCTTGGCTTAGATGGGAAATTGGTTTACCAAGCACGTTTTGAGCAAGGTACCCATCGATTACCCTTACA
>CBFHRN010000106.1:0-4090 GCA_965658275.1 Croceimicrobium sp. | reverse complement strand
CATGGGTGGATTTAAGGTGGTGCCCAGCTACGAATTGGCGAAAGTGCATGCCGATTACTACAACAATATGGGCCTTACGGCAGAAGCGGTAGCCAATGAGTATAAGGTAAGCCGCGAGGACCAAGACCAATTTGGTTTTGAATCGCACATGAAAGCCTTAAAAGCAATTGAAGAAGGTCGTTTTAAAGATGATATTGTACCCATTGAGGTAGAAGAAATCTATTTAGATCAAAACGAAAAACGTCAGGTTCGCACTTATACCGTAGATACAGACGAAGGTCCGCGTAAAGGCACCAATGTAGAGGCCATGAGCAAGCTACGCCCTGTATTTGCCGCCAGAGGTTCGGTTACTGCCGGTAATTCTTCGCAAATGAGTGATGGGGCAGCTTTTGTAGTAGTGATGAGCGAGAAAATGGTGAATGAATTGGGCTTAAAACCCATCGCCCGTATGGTCAATTACCAAGCGGTGGGTGTGGAGCCTCGCTTAATGGGCATCGGACCGGTGCATGCGATTCCTAAGGTATTAAAAGCCTCGGGTATGAAAAAAGACGACATCGATTTAATTGAATTGAACGAGGCCTTTGCTTCGCAGTCTTTGGCCGTAATCCGAGAACTCGATTTAGATCCGAGCAAGGTGAACGTAAACGGTGGTGCCATTGCGATGGGTCATCCTTTAGGCTGTACAGGCGCCAAACTATCAGTGCAAATCTTCAATGAATTGAAAAAACGAGACCAGAAATACGGCATGGTTACCATGTGTGTTGGCGAAGGACAGGGCGCCGCGGGTATATACGAATTGCTCTAAGGAGCATGATTTGAGAGAGAAATAGAGGAGTTCCGAAAGGGCTCCTTTTTTATTTGAAGGAACTTTTTCCCATATAGCTGATATGCTTGGTGCGCTCTATCATTTTGTTGAGGTGTAGCTTTAAGATACTACCCATGCTGGTGCAATAATCAAATTCAGTACTGCGGTGAAACTCATTGAGGTCTTTCGCCAAGGAGCGAATTTTAACCGGACTCGATAGTGGGGCTTTTTCCATGCTGGCTAGGAGCTCATCCACCAAATTTTTCACCCGCAGGTAGCGCTTGCGGATCAAGGTGCGCTCTTCCGTTTGGTACTGATCTACGGTTTCAGGAGAAAGCACTTCCATGCAGTACTTCATGATTTCCAAGTTCTCCTTGTAAAACTGGGGACGGTAATTGTTTTTACGCCCTTCGTAAGCCAATTGATCGAAATCGATGGCCCTCACCCGGTATTGCTCCATATCGAAGTCGGGGGTTACATCAACCACGTAGTTATAGGCCCGCATATCACCTAATAAAATAGTGAAGCAGCGTTCGTTAAATTTAACGAATTCCTTGGCCAAACGTGTCTTGGCAAATCCCGGACGATCGCGGTAACGGTCTAAAAAATGATCTCCGGGTATACCGGCTATATGCTCTTCTACCAGGGTGTCGCCATCTACCAAAAAGCCGATCCGGTTCGGGCTCAATAGATGCTCAATCTCTAAGCCGTAGATTCGCGAGGCATCCGCTTTTTTAATGTAGTAGTAATCGTGATTATCGTTTAGGGTATTTACAATGCGGATCCGAAAGGGATTGGAATTACCAAATAAACAATGGTCGATACGATCGGTACGTAATTGGCCGACAAAGGAATGGTCGCCGTCGGTTTTAAGGGCCGCATAGATATCGACCAAGGCTTTATTGACTTCTTCTTGCTTGAAGTTATCGTACATCACACTTTGCCACAAAGTGTCCTTGCCTTCATGATTTAAAACCGGAATGCTATCGCTAAAATCAAGCAGCTCATCGTAGCTTATAGCTAACTGGGCACTGCGTTCGTGGTTCGCTAAATAGTCTCGAAGCTCTTGATGAATTTTATAATGCGGTTTTTTGCGCGACATATCCATAGCTTAAAGGTATTAAAGAGGAAGCAATACCAGACATGAAAGGACTATTTCAGAAATAAAAGGAACCTTGCTGTCCCTTTTCGACTTTAGAATCCGTATTAGCTAATACAAGAATTAAATCTCTATATTATGAAAAAAGTTGTACTAATCCTTTTAAGTTTTGTTGGCTTCTCGCTGGCAGCTCAGGGGAATCTTACGGTAAACGTCTCCGATAGCTCTACTGCAGCTCCCGGTGTGGCCGTATTTTATTTCGATTCGCCTGCCAGTTTTTATCCCAATGGTTACAATAACCCACCGGTGATTGAAAACTTTGACGCCTTCGCTTACACCAATGCCAATGGCGCGGCGACCTTTAGTATTAACAATGTCTCCTTGAATGACACAGTTTTTTGGGCCACTTTAGATTGCTCAGGAACGGTTGTTTGGGGGGCGGGTTCACCCACCGCTATGCTTCCAAACATTAGCGGTAATCTAAACTTGTTCTGTATGCCGGGCGACTGTGATATGCTAATTACTGTGGATAGTGTTGCTAGTCCTATTATCGGTAATATTGCAATGGTACAAGCTTATGCGATTCGCGAGTTTTCCTATACAAGTTTACCGAGCACAATTCCCTCGCTTTGGACTTTAAACGCTACGGCACAGAGTGGTTTTACCAGCGCGAATTACGATAGTATTACCTTTAATATGAACACTACTTCTGCACCTTATAATATTACCTATTCCCGTGTAGATAGTATTTGTTCCAGCATCAGTTTAAGCTTTGGTGGTTCTGGTGGCAGCGGTCCTAGCGTTACCTGTAACCCGTTTTTTACTGCAGATTCCACGATTGTGAGTGGATCCGGATATCGCACCTGGTTTAGTAATTATTCGACCAGTAACGGTACCATTACAAATTTCACCTGGGATTTTGGTGATGGTACCATCTTAGGCGCTAGTCCTGCGGGACCTCGCACGCATATCTATGCCAGCGCTGGTACTTATGCGGTATGCTTAACCATGACCTCAATTCTAGGAAATGACACCTGTACCACTACCTATTGTGATTCTGTGGTAGTTGGTACTGGATCTGGTGGCGGTGTTGGGCCATCATGTCAAGCTTCCTATCTTGTTGATACAGTAAACTCGGGCTTGTTTAATAATCAATTGATTATTTGGGAGACCTCTACCAGTAATGGTCAAATTACGTCTTGGTCTTGGGACTTTGGTGATGGCACGACCATTAACACCCGTTACCCGAGCCATACGTATGCAAGTACTGGAGTATATAATGTGTGTTTAACCATTACAGCCCTAGACAGTGCGGGACAAAGTTGTATCTCGACCTATTGCGACTCCATCGGATTTGACGCCAATGGAAACCTGGTATTTAAAACTGGATTTACCATAAACGTTATCGACCCGGCTACGGTAGGATTGGAAGATCAACTACTAGATGCTTCTTTGAGCCTTTACCCGAACCCCAGTGCTGGAGACCTAAATTTAGCCTGGGACCCCAGACTTGAAGTTGAGAAAGTAAGCCTGTTTACCATCAGCGGAAGCTTAGTGAAAGAGCTAGCCGTAAGTGGAGATCGTACTGAGTTACGAGGCCTGAGCACCGGAGCTTATTTAGTGCGCGTGCAAACGGCAGAAGCCGTGAAGACTTTACGCTTGATTGTAGAATAATCAATGTTTGAGAGAGGGAAAGCTGCGCTCTTGCGGAGCTTTCCTTATCTTACCTTCAATGGACAGGCGTCTTCACAAATGGATTAAGAAATGCCGGAAGCAAGATCGACAAGCGCAGTTTGATTTATACCATCACTGCTTCGATTATCTTCTGGCTATCTGCTTTCGGTACCGCAAACAAAGAGAAGATGCGGTATCCTTAGTGAATGATGCCTTTTTGAAGGTTTTGATGAATCTGGATCAGTACGACGATAAACAGGAGTTTTTTCCCTGGATCGCTAAGATTACGGTTCGCACTGCGATCGACGAATACCGACGGGAAAAGAAATACCGGGAACAGACCGATTTTAAGGACGAAGACCAAGACTTAGAGCCGGTGGAATTGAGTCAAAGCCATTGGAAAATGGTAGAGCAAATGTCTGCCGATGAAGTGAAAGAATTAATTCACGGCCTACCCGAACTCGAGCGCATGGTTTTTGTGCTTTTTGAATGGGAAGGCTATTTGCATAAGG
>CBFHRN010000105.1:0-4107 GCA_965658275.1 Croceimicrobium sp. | reverse complement strand
CGGCGAAGACAGCTCTGTACAGAAAGCCTTGAACATCGGTAACTGGTCATCTATCATTTTCGTTGTAATCGCTTCATATCCTTTAAGTATGTGGATGCTTCCAGAAAGCATGACGCTTCGTGGATATGAATTCGGCGCAACAGACGTATTTATTGCTATCCTTATTGGATCAATCGTTGGTGCTCTTATGAGTTGGATTACAGAGTTTTACACTGCTATGGGTAGAAAGCCTGTTAACTCAATTGTACAACAGTCATCGACCGGTCATGCAACCAACATCATTGCTGGTTTAGCTATGGGCATGCAATCGACCGTAATTCCAATTATTATTTTGGCGGCGGGTATCATTTTCTCTTATTCCTTCGCAGGATTGTATGGTGTGGCTATCGCCGCAGCGGGTATGATGGCAACAACCGCAATGCAGTTAGCTATCGATGCTTTTGGTCCAATCGCTGATAACGCTGGAGGTATCGCTGAAATGAGTCAACTTCCTGAGGAAGTGCGTGGCCGTACTGATAACCTAGATGCGGTAGGAAATACAACTGCTGCAACAGGTAAAGGATTTGCAATTGCTTCAGCAGCTCTAACTGCCTTGGCTTTATTTGCAGCTTTCGTAGGTATTGCAGGTATTGATTCTATTGACATATACAAAGCTCCTGTACTTGCGATGTTATTCATCGGAGGTATGATTCCATTTATCTTTTCTTCCTTAGCAATTTCGGCTGTAGGTCGCGCAGCAATGGCAATGGTACATGAGGTACGTCGCCAGTTTAAAGAGATTCCAGGTATCATGGAATATAAAGCTACTCCGGAATATGAAAAGTGTGTAGAGATTTCCACGAACGCATCTATCAAAGAAATGATGTTGCCTGGTGCAATCGCCTTAATTACCCCAGTCGTAGTTGGCTTCGGTTTTAACGGAGTTTTTGAAGGCACCTCTTCTGCAGAGATGTTGGGTGGTCTATTAGCGGGTGTTACTGTTTCTGGTGTTTTAATGGGAATTTTCCAAAACAACGCTGGTGGTGCATGGGATAATGCTAAAAAGTCTTTTGAAGCCGGTGTAGAAATTGATGGCAAGATGGAATATAAAGGTTCTGAAGCTCACAAAGCTTCTGTAACTGGAGATACTGTGGGTGATCCATTTAAAGATACCTCAGGTCCATCGATGAACATCCTTATCAAATTAATGTCCATTGTTTCTTTAGTTATTGCCCCACATATTCACGTAGGCGATACTGGAGGTCACGCGAGCCACAGTGCAATGCCTATGGCTTCTACAGAGGAGATTCTTAGCATGACGGGTGATGTAGTTATGAACGACTCCAAGAATTCGGGAAGCCTTGAGTTAATGGGCCCAGAATCTTTAGGTGGGACGGTAAGTATTAAAGCTTTTCGCTTTGATCTGCCTGTAGAAGAAACTATGGTTGATGTAAAAATTGAGCTCAATGCTGAGGATGTTTCCTCTGCACTAAGTGGTCAGTTTTCAACTGTGGTTGTAAATGCTTCCGAATTACACCGCAATATTCAAGATGGTAAGTTTGGAGGAGAGGTAATGCTTTCCCTTGATGGTAACGCTATTCCAGCTCAAATGAGAATACAAATCATGAATGATAGAACTATCAGCGCAAGCTTGGCGATGAAATAATAGAATTATCATTCAAATCTTATAGAAAGTCGGCTTGTCTTAGATGAGCCGACTTTTTTTATACAATTAATCGCAGGAATTCATGTCCGATGCACCCGGCTTACTAAGCAGGCTCAAATTAGAAAAGAGGAGAGAATAAGTAGAGGATTGAATTTATAAGGACTAGAAGAGTCCGTTTAGCTCAGCATCTATATTATTGATGATCTTACCCAAATCTTCAGGTTCGTTGGCAAATTTGTTTTCATCGACATTAATAATCAATAGCTTGCCTTTGTCATAACCCGAAATCCAAGCTTCATAGCGCTCGTTTAATCGGTTTAGGTAATCGATACGAATATTGTTTTCGTAATCACGACCACGCTTTTGAATTTGGTCTACCAATGTAGGAATAGAAGCGCGCAAGTAAATGAGTAAGTCCGGCGCCTCTACGAAGGATTCCATTAACTCAAAGAGTTCTTGGTAATTTTCGAAATCACGGCTGGGCATGAGGCCCATGGCATGAAGGTTAGGAGCAAAAATGTGCGCATCTTCATAAATCGTACGATCCTGAATAATGTTTTTTCCACCTTCTCTTATTTCTTTAACCTGGCGAAAACGACTATTAAGGAAATAAATCTGCAGATTAAAAGACCATCGCTGCATTTCCCGATAGAAATCATCTAAATAAGGATTGTCCTCTACGTCCTCAAAATGAGGCGTCCAATTGTAATGTTTAGCCAATAGACGGGTAAGAGTCGTTTTTCCTGATCCGATATTTCCTGATACGGCAATATGCATGGTCCAATTTTTAAGCACACAAACTTAAGCTTTATCGCGAAAAAATAAGGCTTCAAATTCGCTTATTCCAAGTGATATTGATACAGTTTATTTCCTTCCCAAAAATAGACATTCAGGTTTCTTAGCAGAATCTTATCGGCTTTAGGATGAGGCGCTATAAATGATTGCACCTTCTTCGATGAGTGAATAGGGTAGAGCTTGAGTAAGCCTTTATTCGATAAGCTAAGCCATCGGCGATTGTCGAAATCAAAGCTCCGTAAACTATCCTTTTCGAAAATGATTTCTTTTTTAGCACCTAAGGCATCAAAGCTTATGAAGCCTTGATTTTGGATATAAATAATACTGTAATTAAAACCTGAATTTAAGGCGGCGACTTCAGGTTCGGGCAAACCAAGCTGACTAATAATGGGACTGCGGTTTACGATTTGCTGCGTCTCAAGCGAATATTGCAGCAGACGATCCGCGCTTTGATCATAGACCCAAATTCTATTCTGATCGGAGTAAGCAATAAACTTTGGATCATTGAAACCTAAGTTTAACATGGATAGGGTCTGACTCTCATTTAAACGATTATCAAGAATGCGTAATTGATTAAAATCCGAGTAATAAATAAGCGGATTCAAAGCATTTAAGACATCTATCTGATTGATTTCGCCAAAAGAAGGGTCGGCAAAGCTGGCTATAAAGGACCCTTCATTGCTCAATTTCCGAATCTCACTATCTATGATTAAATAAAGATTTCCGAATTGATCAATATCTACATCGTCGACACCCTCAGGTAAGTTTATAGTTTTATTTAAAACCAAAGATTGCGCCCCTACCGATAAACAGAGACTGCATGCTGCTATGAGTCCTACTAGCCATTTCATTGTAAAGCGGTTAACTCCTCTAGATACTGACGATTATTGCTGAGGCGTGGAACCTTGTTCTGTCCGCCTAATTTCCCTTTTTTCTTCAGCCAATCGTAGAAAAGGCCCGGCCTTGCTTTGATGATCTCCAATTGACGTAAGGCCATTCCTTTATGTCGCTTAGCTTCATAATCACTGTTTAAATCGCAAAGTGCCTGATCGAGGATTTTACTAAAGTCGTCCAGATTTTCAGGTTCTTGTTCAAATTCAATAAGCCATTGATGAGCGCCACTTTTTTTATGTTCCATAAAAATAGGAGCAGCCGTAAACTCTTTCACCTGAGCACCCGTGGCTTCACAGGCTTTTTTTAAGCCCGCTTCCGCATTTTCGATTATTAGTTCTTCGCCAAAGACATTGATGAAATGCTTGGTTCGACCGGTAATTTTAAAGCGATAGGGGCTTAATGAACTAAAGCGAATAGTATCCCCAATGAGGTAGCGCCAGAGTCCCCCATTTGTTGAAATAACCACAGCATAGTTTACTCCTTGCTTTACTTCTTCCAGGCCAATGGTTTTGGAATTGGTTCCATCAAATTGATCCATGGGAATAAACTCATAGTAGATGCCATAGTCTAACATCAATAACATATCATCGGCATCTGCTCGATCTTGAATGCCAAAAAAGCCCTCTGAGGCATTGTAGGTTTCGATGTAGTTGATCTTTTTCCCAATGATCTCATCAAATTGCTTTCGATAGGGCTCAAAGCTCACGCCTCCATGCATGTACAATTCCAGGTTTGGCCAAACATCGATGATATGGTTCTTTCCGCTGATTTCG
>CBFHRN010000104.1:0-4189 GCA_965658275.1 Croceimicrobium sp. | reverse complement strand
ATTAAAGCACGTGAGCTTTGGTCGAAGATTATGGAGTCTCAAATTGAAACTGGAACTCCTTATATGTTGTATAAAGACGCGGCTAATGCCAAGTCGAATCAACAAAACTTGGGAACCATTCGCTCTTCCAACCTTTGTACTGAAATTATTGAGTACACCAGTGAGGATGAGGTAGCGGTATGTAACCTTGCTTCATTAGCTCTTCCTATGTTTGTAGATGGCGATCAATTCGATCACCAAAAATTATATGAGGTTACTTATAAAGTGACCAAGAACTTAAATCGTATCATTGACCGAAACTACTACCCAGTGCCGGAAGCACGTAATTCTAATATGCGTCACCGTCCAGTAGGGTTAGGAGTTCAAGGTTTAGCAGATACGTTTATCAAATTGCGTTTGCCTTTTACCTCAGAAGAGGCGAAGCAATTAAATAAGGACATTTTTGAGACTATTTACTTCGCTTCTTTAGTAGCAAGTAAGGATGAAGCCATCCAAGATGGTGCTTATGAGTCTTACGAAGGGTCGCCAATCTCGCAAGGTAAGTTCCAATGGAACCTTTGGGGTATTGAAGAGAATCAATTAAGTGGTCGTTGGGACTGGAATGCTTTACGTGGTGAGATTAAAAATCACGGGGTTCGCAACTCTTTATTATTGGCGCCAATGCCAACCGCTTCTACCAGCCAGATATTAGGAAATAATGAGTGCTTTGAGCCTTACACTTCCAATATTTATACCCGCCGGGTATTGAGCGGTGAGTTTATCGTAGTCAACAAACACTTATTGCTTGATTTGGTAAACTTGGGTCTCTGGAATGAAGACTTGAAGAATGAAATCATTCGTGCGAATGGTTCCATCCAGCACATTGATATTATCCCTGAGAATATCAAGGAGCTTTACAAAACGGTTTGGGAGCTTAGTATGCGCGATATCATCGATATGAGTGCCGAGCGAGGTTGGTTTATTGATCAGTCTCAGTCGCTAAACTTATTCGTTGAAGGCGCGAATATGGCCAAGCTTACCTCGATGCATTTCTATGCTTGGGAAAGCGGTCTTAAAACAGGTATGTACTACCTGCGCACCAAGGCTGCTACCGACGCGATTAAGTTTACCGTTCAGAAACAAAGCAAAAGCGAAGTTGAGCCGGTTGTGAGTAGCAAGCAGACGGAAAAGATTACAGAGAAAGAGGCTGCGGCGAAGGCACCAGTAGTTGCCCCAGTAGCGACTTCTGCAGCGTCTGCAAATCCGAGCATGGAGCAGGCCGCAGCAGTGGGTGAAATCCGTGCGAGCGAGTTAGCAAAAGCAGTTAAAGAGCAAGCCCAAATGACTCCTGAGGAGCAATTGAGCTGTAGCTTAGATAACCCCGATGATTGTATTGCCTGTGGATCGTAAGATCCAATCTTTAGAAATAGATGGAAAAGTCGGTACCTTGGTGCCGACTTTTTTTATGCGGCTGTACCCTTTCATAGCACTTTTCCTTAGTACGCTCCCTATACACCTGCGGGCTCAACCCGTGAGTGCTGAGGAGGCCATTACAAAGGTCTTTAAGGTCCTTTCGGGAGAAGAGCGCGCGGTTCCTGATGCAAAACAGGACCTGCTTCAAAAAGGCGCCTGGGAGGCCCTGGCTTATTTGGATCAGAATAACAGCTTTGAACTTAGCGAAGAGAGCTTGCAAGAAGCGGTGCCGGATTATTACCGATTTAAAGAAAAAGAGATGCTTTTTAGGTTAATTAATCCTAAAGATCATAACCAATTTGGTATTGAAGGAAGTCTGAATTACAAATGGGAGAAAGATTGGCTCGTTTTGCTAGATGAGAAAACGGGTATGGAAAGAGATCGATGGCGCTTACTCTATCTGGATGATCAATACCTCGCGCTCGAAATGGGAGAGCTCAGGGTATTTTTCACACATACCCCGCCCCTAGAGCCATAAACCTTAACTTTGTTCTAATTAAAAAAAATGACCGTGGATCGTCAGAACCTCGAAATAGCCAAGATTCAGAAGGAAATAGAAGCTTATTTAAGCTTAGGGAGTACCCAAATGATTTTTGATTACCGCGAAACGGGACAAGGAGTGCGCTTGGATGTGATAACTGTAAACCCTCGCCACAACCAATCTTTTCTTTTCCATTATACGGTAGGATACGATCGTATAGATGCTTTAAAGCAGATGTATACCTATGTGAAAGAGCATAATGAGAAACAGAACTCCTATACGATTCAATGGTGCGTTAAAGGGGAGAATGATCTTCATACGTCCTATTTCCGCGCTAAAGATATCCCGCAAGCCCTGGACAAATTAAATTTTGGGAGAGACCCCAATAGTCTAACCATTTTTAGCGTTGTATTAAATCCCTTGAGCTGAGGAAGCAAAATAAATTTTATACCTTGTGAGAAACAGGGATTAAAAGGGTTTTAAACTATGGAAAAAGCAAGGCGCCAAGAAGTCCGGCAACGAGCTAAACGTATCAAGAAAGCGCAAACTAAACTAACAACCAAAGACTATTTACAAAGAGCTATTGTGGTTATGGTAATCGTATTGATTTTAGCCGCAGCCTTATTTGTGTACAATAATATGCGTTAGTTGTACACTAAGTCTAGTCTGACTTATAGCGCTTTTCCGGTGTTTTTTTAGGTATATGTCTGATAATCAAGAATATTTTTTTTAATTTAGGCACACTAACTAAACAGGGAAAAACTATGTCTAACACTATTAAAGGTTCTGATTGGGCTCAGAAAGCAGGGATTGTAATGATAATCGTGGCTATTGTAGCCTTCGCATTATCGGTTACATAAAGGGATTAGAAGCTTCAATCCGATTTTTGAGTTGATCGATCCGATTTTTGATTCGGATAAAGAATTTATTCCTCTCTTTTTCAGAAATATTGCTGATTAGGGAGGATTTTTTTGTTTGCCCCTCTAGGTACTCCTTCATCTTCAGATTAAGACTTGGATCTTTCGTATTGAGGTAATTTAGCCCTGCATAGGGCACAAAGTAAATGGACTGGTTGTTGTCTAGCTCTGCCAAAATGTGATTGTCCATGATTAAAATCTCATGGTAATACATCTCATAGCTGGCGTCGCTTAATTCCTCCGAATTGGAATGATGAACCTTTTTGCCACTAAGCGCCTGCTTGTAGATCATCTTCATCATTTCTTGGAATTCATCACAAATTTGCACTGCCTCCTCTTTCGAACTTAGTAATCCGGCGTCGTAGTAATATTCCAATTGGTTTACCATGCTTAAGATGGTCGTGTCGTTCCAGATCTCGACGGAATTGATTTTGGAATAAGCCTCCCATAATTCTTTCGCAAGCTTCAATAATTCTTTGGGAATAAATTGTGGGTTGAAGCTCATGCCTTCAAAATAATCGATACCGTAAACCGATTTTAGCCAAACGTAAATTTTGAAAGCAGCGAGCTTCGGAAAACGAAACTGATAATAGATTGGAAGATCTTTAGCTTGGTAGATTAATCGATGGTGCTCATATTGTTGAATGTGTTGAAGTTGTCCCAAGCTTTGAAGTAGGTAGTTTTGGAAATCATCAATGCTGTTTATGAAGCTGCTCTTTTGAAAAACAATGGATTGATCGTGCTGAGTGGATAGCTGACTTAAAGGAATGCCAAAGTGATTGGCAATTTTTATACTGTCGTTTAGACTCAGTTCGGTAGTGCCGCGGATGCGTCGGTAGGCCGAGTCCTTACTACAATTCAGTAATTCACTGAGTATATCCACCAGCATTTCATTATCCTTGATTCGGTCTCGAACCAGCTCAAAGAAAAGGGTTTGATATGTACTTGGATTTTTTACCATTTAATCTTCATCAAAAGTAAAGTCCGCAGCTTCTCCATGTAGTCTTGTAATTATCCATAGACGACAGCTCTGTATTTTTACGCGTCATTTTGGTGAAAATTACGACATAATGGTAAAAATGAACTTATCGAGTTGCACTTTTTGCAACTATCTAAAGACCATTTTGAGACAATTTGCAAAATTTAATTAATAGATAGGCTTCTTTGATCCAAGGTCTTGAAATAATGCCAAGCAGCAATTGGGCTTCGTTTTGTACATTTAAGGCATGGCAAATGCAGAAAAGAAATACCAATCTCTAGCAGAGTTTTATCCCTATTACCTAACGGAGCATCAAAATGCAGCGTGCCGCAAATTGCATTTTGTGGGTACCGGTTTGGT
>CBFHRN010000103.1:0-4262 GCA_965658275.1 Croceimicrobium sp. | reverse complement strand
AAGGTGGACATTTCTTAATCTCATCTTAGTCCTTTATATCGCTTAAAGGTAGAAAGGGACTTTGCCAGCCGTATCGATTGGCACTCCTGCTTCCTCCAAGGTTCGTAAGTCTCTATAAATGGTACGAATACTTACTTCAAAGCGCTTTGCCATTTGCTCAGCAGTGAATTTCTTTCTGCTTTGGAGCATGGTTAGAAGAGACATTAAGCGCGATAGCTTTTTCATGACAACTGATTACGCTCTTTGCTATTTTGCAATTCCGACTTTAGGTGTCGAATGAACTGGTAGCGGTGTTTGGCTGACACGGAGCTAATTAAATTGGCCTTGCGCATAAGGCCTAGATACCACGCAAGGGTTTTTTCGTTGAGCTGCTTGTGGTCCGAAACTAGGGTATGAAAGGTTAGGTGTCCAATAAAGGAACGCTTTCTTCCTCCGGCAACAGCGATTGCTCCATTTCCCGTGAGTTCAATATCACTTTCGTACAAAGCAAAATTATCTTTTTCATGAGCTTCAGGAATCCGGTCAATTACTTTGCATCCTTTTTCAGCCATGGTATTTAGTCGGTCAACTAATTGATTTAGATCATTATATATAGCTTCACTAACCTCAGCATCTCTAATGTATCCCGCTTGATGGTAATACTCTACCTGACGTAGCGTACTGTTTAATGTGTTTTGAGTCCACATTTCAACGGAGTTTATTTCCGAGTAGGTTTTAAAGATTTGTAAACCTTTTTCGATAAACTCGGCAGGGATAATAGACGGATTAAAGGTTTGACCCTGAAGTTCAGGCACCTCCATAATACTATGCATCCAATAAAAGATCTTGAAAGCGCCAATTACCGGAGAGCTTAGGTTTAGAAAGATGGGTATATCCAAGCAGGAGTAATACAGCTTACTCTCTGGGTCTC
Organism: Croceimicrobium sp.; assembly: GCA_965658275.1. GTDB lineage: Bacteria > Bacteroidota > Bacteroidia > Flavobacteriales > Schleiferiaceae > Croceimicrobium. The sequence continues at coordinate 3,352 of CBFHRN010000103.1, read as the reverse complement.
GTTTTATTTGCTTTAGGTTTTGATGTAAGAGCTCTAAATACTGACCAAAGCTTTCGAAAGTAGGCTGTAAGTCTTGGAAAATAACACTCGCCTTTTCTTGATGCGGATCGAGCAGGCTATCTAAACTGAGATCAAACTCGTTGGCTACCCAGATGGCCTCATCGATACTGAAACTAGTTTTCGAATTAATTCTTCGATAGGCAGAGTCTAAACTTATATCTAATAGATCTGCAAGAACCTGAGCCAGACTTTCTCCAGGTCCCAAATTTTCTTGTAAGCGTTGAATAAAGAGTTCTTGATGCTTCATGTCCCTAAAAATACGCATATACCGCAATTTCAGCGCTAGGCATTCGCATATATCGCAAATTTAAAAGGATGATCTGGGTTCGGCGCAAATTTTTTAGAGAAGCTTAAATCAGAAATCGAGACATCAGCAAAAAAAGCAAATATCCCTCTAGCCCTTGCGTGTAGCCTTTTCCGAGGCTTATTATGCGTGCATAGATTTGCTTCATAATCAAAAACCAATAGTTATGAAACGATTAGTAGTAAGTGCAATATTAGGATTAAGTCTTTTTGTACAAAACGTAAATGCCCAAGGAGGAGCTGCCAGCAATGAGAGCATTGCAATTGTTAGTGTAGACGCCACGGGTTCCGCACTTAATAACCTTGAAATGGCCAGCCTTCTAAGGTTAGAGCTTGTTAAAAGTCAGAAGTATGAAGTACTGGATAAATATGATGTAGAGGCGAAAGTGCAATCTATGGGAATTGACCCCGTAAAAGCTTTCGGAAAATCTCAACTAGTGGCTTTAGGTAAAGAAATTAAAGCGGACTATATGCTTACTGGGTCTGTTCAAACGGTTGGAACCAAGACCATCTTCATTCTACGACTTATTGATGTTGACGAGGAAAAGATTATAAAAAGTGACGTTAAGGAATACGTCTACGATGAAAACTACCTCCAAACCATGGCTAGAATCTCCGTTCAAAGCTTGTTGGGAATGGACATAGATGCCGAAACCTTTGATCGACTTACCAATGTAGATAAACCCATTGTTTCTCAGGGTAAAACCTTAAAATTGTCGGGTCCACGTTTTGGAATGCAGTTTTTTAGCGGAAAAGTAGCAGAACGCTTAAGTGCACCCGAATCTGAAGGTGGCTATGCCTCTACTCCTTATGCTACCGTTTTCGGTTATCAACACGAGATACAGTATGTGAGTTCTGGTGAATTTCAGGCGCTTGTAGAAGTTATTGGAACGATCAATGGAATCGAAACCAAGTATGTTTCACCAAGTTTAACCCTCCTTAATGGATTGCGATTTAAAGGCTGGGAAATTGGCTTCGGACCGGTATTCCGTTTCTCGAAAATTGCCGAAGGATTTTACGATAATGAGGGAAAATGGAACCTTGGAATACCTGCAGATGACAGCGGATTTGACCTTGTAAATAATATCGATAGTCGTGGTGATTTAAATCTTAGTACTGGTTTGGTAATCGCTGTAGGAAAATCATTTAGAAGTGGGCACATTAATTTACCAGTCAATGTTTTCTACTCTCATATTCCCGCCTTTGACTCTCATGTGGTTGGTTTTATGCTCGGCTTTAACATAGCAACAGAAACTAAATAGAAAGCACTGAGGAATTTAAAGAGGTAAGTTTTTGGTTATCCTCAATGGGGCCTCGGATTTAGTCGAGGCCCCATTAAAAAAGCCAATTTATGGGAGGTGTTTTAATGGTCCTTAATTCAGGATAGCATCTTTTTCATCAGCGATTTATCGGAGCATCTGATGCCTAGCTCCTTAACCAAACAACATTTAGAATTATGAGAACTTTTATTTTAAAAACAATCCTTGCAGCCCCTTTTTGCCCTTTGTCCAGCTTTAAAAGCACAATCTTTAATTCTACAAGGAGGGCTTAATGGTAGCAGATGGGGTGGCGAGACTATGGATGTTTTAGAGCAATTTGAATTTGCCAATGTGAGTCAAAAAGTGAAATTGGGTTACCAAATAGAAGCTTTAATAGATATTCCCCTTACAGAGCAAATCACAATAAGCCCAGGAATTCGATTAAATAGAATCGGTTTCACTATGGAGATATCTAGTTTACCGGGTCAGATGGAAGGGGGGTTAAGTACGGACTTCAGCGCGAGTTTTATTGAAGTTCCATTATGCGTAAGGTATTACCACACAGTAAACAATGACCTTAAAGTTTATGGCTCGGCTGGTGGCTATTTTGGAGGCTTATTAATGACCTCCGTAGAAGCTCAAGAAACTTTTGATGGAGACTCAGAATCTTTTAGCGACTCCCAAATGGCAGACGATTTTGTGCCTAGTTTCGGATTAGAGATCGGATGTGGACTAGATTACAAGAAGTGGCTTGCAGGGCTATCCTTTAAATACGGCAGTTTTGGAGAAGATGGAGTTGCCTTTTTACCTGCGGTAGTAAGTTTGAATTTAGGGTATCGCCTTTTTTAGAAGAAATCTTTAATACATCAGGTCAATAAAGATTAATGGACTAGTTCCTAAAAGGTCCCACCGCTTACTGGTGGGCTTTTTTGCTTTATGTAATTTAGCTATTGGTCGTTAAAAAGATCGTCGAGGGCTTCCGAAACAATGGCATTAGAAGGCCGGAAATAATACTTCTTGACCCCCTCGTTACTTTCTACCTCGTAATAATAATATTCCACGCTTCCGAAGTTTCGACTTTCTCTGCTAAAGTAGATATCCATGTAACAGCTTTCTAGGGCAAATGCTTCATCTTTTACGATACTCCCTCTGTCATCCAGCTCTAAGCAAAGAAGTCCTCTTTCTTCACCGGCTCCACAACGGCCCATTGGATTGTATGGATTGGAGCCAAAGGCGTAACTTAAAACAACACGGTTGCCGGCATGAGCTTCCACCTCCCAACTTCGCCTGGGTAAAAAGTCGCGAAGACTCAATCTTTTCTGGCCCCACCATAAATACTCCTTCTTTTCGTAGAGTTTTGGATTTTCTGTATCTAGGATGTAGCTCAGGGTATCCCCATTCTCTATCCATATCGCCATTCCTTTTTCGAAAATGATTTTCCGACGATAATCTTTTTTGTTGCTCATCACCTCTTCACAATCCCAAGGGTTGAAATAATCCCCTTCAAAATCCAAGACTTCTTCCTTGAGTTTAGGGTCATCAAAATGGTAAAGAACCATTTTCGACGGTGCAATAAAAGCCACTACTGGAAAGCTTGAGTTGGAAGCCATATTACGAATCTCACCCTTGGCAGAGTATAAGGCAAAGCTAAGGTCCGAGCGATCGTAATAACTGAGTTGACACTCGAAAGCTTCCTGTGCATTCTCAAAAATGTATTTCTGTTCAGAAAT
>CBFHRN010000102.1:0-4292 GCA_965658275.1 Croceimicrobium sp. | reverse complement strand
TTTGGTGGGGACCGGGTCGTAGCCTGATGAGCCCCAGGGGTGACATTTTGATAATCTTTTTAAACCCATCCAGCTGCCTTTAAAAGGGCCCCATATCTGAATGGCTTGAACGGTATATTCGGAGCAAGTGGGACTATGGCGGCAAGAGCCTGGCGTGAGTGGCGAAATCACATATTGGTAAAATCGCACCAGGATCACAAATTTCCAAGCTATTATGCGCCGAAGTAGCCTCACACTTTTATACTGTAAGTACTGCCGTCTTTACCGTCTTTCACTATTATTCCAGCCGCCGCTAGCTTATCGCGAATAGCATCACTTAAAGCAAAGTTGCGGTCGGCACGAGCCTGCATGCGCAAGTCGAGTAAGACGTGCACTACCTCGTCCAGCTTATTACCACTCTGCTCGCTGCTGCTGATATCTTCCAGGCCTAGTACGTCGAAGACAAAGGCTCTAAAAGTTTCTTTTAAGCTATTTAAATCGGCTTCCGATAGGGCGACTTTTCCTTCTTGTGAATTGGCAAAGCGCGCCGCTTCAAAAAGCTGTGAAATTAAAATAGGGCTATTGAAGTCATCGTTCATAGCCGCATAGCAGGATTTGCTCCAAGCGGCTACATCAAAGGCATTTCCAGCACCACTTGCTTCCAAGGATTGCAGTTTGTGGTAGGCACTCATCAGACGCAAATAGCCTTTTTCGGCGGCTAAAAGAGCGTCATTGGAGAAATCCAACTGCGAGCCATAATGTGCCTGCATCATAAAGAAGCGTACCACCGTAGGGTGAAAGCCTTTATCCAATTTATCGGAATCACCACTAATGAGTTCGGCAGGACTCAAAGTATTGCCGGTGCTCTTGCTCATCTTTTGGCCATTTAAGGTCAACATGTTACCATGCATCCAATAGCGTGGTCCTTTATGACCGGTGCCGGCTTTATTCTGGGCAATTTCACATTCGTGATGGGGGAATTTTAAATCCATACCCCCACCATGAATATCGAATTCTTCGCCGAGGTATTTGGTACTCATTACCGAGCACTCCAAATGCCAACCGGGGAAGCCCTTGCCCCAAGGTGAATTCCAGCGCATAATGTGACTCGGGCTGGCCTTCTTCCAAATGGCAAAATCCAAGGGCGAATTTTTCTCGCTTTGGGCATCTAATTCACGAGTACCGCTGATTAACTCCTCGATCTTACGACCACTGAGCTCCCCGTAGTTATCGGTCTCATTGTATTTTTCGACATTGAAGTATACTGATCCATTTTTCTCGTAGGCTAAGCCCGCCTCGATGATTTTCTGAATCATGTCGATTTGCTCTACGATATGGCCCGTAGCCGTGGGTTCAATGCTAGGTGGAATATTGTTGAACTGCTCCAATACCTTGTGAAAGTCCAAAGTATAGGTTTGCACGATTTCCATGGGCTCTAACTGCTCTAGGCGGGCGCGTTTGGAAATTTTATCCTCGCCTTCGTCGGCATCACTTTCCAAGTGGCCGGCATCGGTAATATTGCGTACATAACGCACCTTGTAGCCCAAGTGGGTCAAATAGCGGTATACCATATCGAAAGAAATGAAAGTGCGGCAATTTCCTAAATGCACTTCGCTGTAAACCGTAGGTCCACAAACGTACATGCCCACATGGGGGGCATTAGGGGCTTCGAACTTTTCTTTTTTACGACTGAGCGAGTTGGATATGTACAACTCGTTTTTTGGGTATAAGGCCATTTTATTTAGGATTTAGGCTCCGAAATGGGTGTCTAAATTGATGTAATCGAGAAAATCTCTTTTCTTTTCTTCGTTTTGGAAAGCACCACCAAACTCAGCGGTTACGGTGCTGCTTTCGATATCGCGGATACCACGCGAGTTAACACAAAGGTGCTTAGCGTCGATGACGCAGGCTACGTCGTCGGTGCCCAATGCTTCTTGCAGGGCAGCAACAATTTGCTTGGTCATGCGCTCTTGCACCTGTGGGCGCTTGGCGTAATAGTCCACAATGCGGTTCATTTTACTAAGACCAATGACCCTGCCTTTGGAGATATAGGCTACATGGGCGCGACCCACGATGGGTAGAAAGTGATGCTCGCAAGTAGAGTAAACCACTATGTTTTTCTCCACCAACATCTCACCGTATTGGTATTTATTATCAAAGGTGCTGGTGCTCGGCTTACGATCGGGGTGTAAACCTCCAAAAATCTCTTGCACAAACATTTTAGCTACGCGCTTCGGGGTGCCTTTCAAACTATCGTCGCTAAGGTCTAAACCCAAAGTGTTCATGATCTTTTCGAAATGCCCTTGAATTTCTTCAATTTTCTCTTGATCACTTTTTGCGAAGGCATCTTCACGAAGGGGCGTTTCGATACGACCGCTAGAAACATGCATATCTCCGCGTTCTTCGTGCTGCTCTATGGAATTGTCTTTATTCACTTTCAATTAATTAGCCTTTTCAAGCACTAAAAGCTTGAGCCGGCAAAGGTAATATAAAATGCAGGCTTTGATAGGGCAGCTTGGCCGCTTTTAGGCTGCTTTGAACTTATTATAGAGCTTGTTTATAAAAAGAAACCCGACCCTCACCGTAGCGAGGGTCGGGTTTCTGCTCTTGTTCCGAGCTAATTTTAATCGAGATCCCCGTCTAAATAAGGGGCACCGCTGTTAAGCAGGATGCTGTAGAAGCGATCTAGATCTTCTTCTAGTCCATTAATTTTACTTTGCAGAGGTAGTCTTTCTTGATTGAGGATCCGCACATTTTTACGCTGTTCCCCAGTGGTAGCCGAGGTGGTAGCGTAGCTATTGTAAACCGCTGAATTTAAGCGTTCCATTAAGCTGGGTACTTGCTCGAATTCTTCACGGCTGAGAATAGGGTCGCCGTTTAGCTTGATATCTAATACTTGTAAATCATCGATGATTTTCTGTAAGTCATTTAGAACCGTTAAGGGTGCGCCAGGGGTGTTACGAGCTAAGGCTTTTAAGTCTTTGGCACGTTTTTGCAATTTCCCATGCTTCGCATTAAGCGCGACCATTTCTCGACGAATGGTTTCGATGCTGTCTTGGAAAACTAGGAGCTTAGAGTAATCTTCAGCTCTAAAGCTGTTGTTGTTTAACCAACGTAGGCGGAAATCTTGCTTTACATTAAGGGGTAGCAAAGTGCCATTTTCACTAATAAATACTTCCACATTGTAGGTGCCAGGAGCCGCTAAATTGGCGCCATAAGCTTTAGTGAAGGGTTCGCCATTGCTATTCGCGTAAGCGCGATTGCCTAAAGTTCCATCCCAATTGTAGCGGGCTAAGCCTTTTTTAGGTTTAGCCGTAAAGCGACGAATCTCCTTATTCTCACTATCACGAATTACGAATAGCAAATAGGTAGACTCTTCATTTTCTTCTGCCCGCAGTTCTTCCAAACTTGGGTAAACGATATCCGTACCAGCTTCTAATGCCTTTTTCTCGGCTTCTTTGCGTTGTGCCTTGAGGCCTTGGCTAAGTTCTTTTAGATAAAGACTGAAGTTCGCACCGCGCTCTGCATTGGGAGCCGCATAATAGCTTGCTCCCATGAAGCCATTTTTACCATAACCGAGAGGGTTGCGTTCAAAGAATACCAAGGCGTCTTTGATGGGGAAAAGGTGGGCTTCTTTTTCGAGATTGGCATTGCTCAGATCGCGCAGCGGACTGTAATCATCCATAACGTAGAATCCGCGACCAAAGGTGGCTAATACCAAGTCATTTTCACGACGTTGGATTTCTAAATCGCGCACGGCGATAGTGGGTAGGCCATTGGAAAGTTGGCGCCAATTAGTACCGCTATTATTGCTGAAGAATACACCAAATTCGGTGCCGATAAAGAATAAGTCCTTTTTCACGTGATCTTGACGCATGGAAAATACCGAACCTCTTTCGGGTAAATCACCCTGCATGGCTTTCCAAGTTTTCCCTTTGTCATTTGACATCAAAACATAAGGCTTGAAGTCGCCATTCTTATGATTGTTGAATAGAGCATAAACCGTATTTTCATCGTAGAGGTCGGCCAATACTTGGTTTACATAAGTGTTTTTCGGAATGCCTGGGAATTCCGAAATTTTAGTCCAGTTACCACCGCCGTCTTCGCTTATGTGAATAAGTCCATCATCGGTTCCTACATACAATAAACCTTCCTTGAGTGGTGATTCATCGAGGGCTACAATGTTCCCGTAAATAGTGGTCGATTTGTCGTAGGCAATGGCATCTACAGATTGAACCTCGCCCATTACCTTTAGTTTATGACGATCAATCTGCTGACTCAAATCGGGGGAAATAACCTTCCAATTGTTGCCA
>CBFHRN010000101.1:0-4325 GCA_965658275.1 Croceimicrobium sp. | reverse complement strand
GGTCCTGAAGGAAATCACAAGGTATTGGTAGAAGAAATAGATGATAGTTCTTCTGCCTTTTTCACAACCCGCATTGACATCCCAGATTCGCAACCCTTTACTAGATTACGGTTTGGAGTGGCAGATAATGCCGGTATTCAGGTTGATACCACGATAGGTTTTGCGGAACGCAATATGACGCCAGACTTTTTTGAGTGGTCGCCAAACATAGGGTTTATTGGTGGCGGTTTTGCACAAGGCTTTGGCTTTAAAAGTCAGGCGATTAACATAAACCCCTTTGGTAGTATCAATTGGAGAAGGGAGTATTTTCATGGAAATCAAATTGGCATAGACCCAGGCTACCTGCAATCCATGACCTTTACCCAAGACGGTGGGATGTTGTTTGCTGGTTATTTCTTGGACCGAAATGGCAATGGAGCTAATATGTGGTTGGTCAAAACTGATAGCTTAGGATGTGATACTCCGGGATGTCAAAACATTGGTTTGGAAGAACTGATGACATCAAAGCAATCAACGGTTCAGTTATACCCTAACCCTGCTAAAGACGAAGTTAGCTTACATTTTAGCTCATCTATAAATGAAAACCATAAAGAAGTTACCATCCAATTATTGAATCTTCAAGGAAAGCTCATTAGGTCCCAAGTACTTCAGTTAGAATTACCAGAACTGAGCCTAGAACTATCAGATATCCCTAAAGGAGTATACTCTATTGAAGTCCTATCTGATGGAAGGAAAATTGGGTATTCAAAACTGGTAGTTGAATAATCGAGCAAAAGCGTTATCCTATATTCGTATTTTCATGCAGCCCATTCAATAAAACCCATATCGTTCTATAATCATTTAAAATCAACCCTCCATGCTCTGCATTAAACACCGCAGTACCGACCCTTTTTTCAATATCGCCACGGATGAATTCATCTTTAAGCATGTAAAAGAAGATTGTTTCATGCTTTGGCAAAACGACAATGCCATTATCGTGGGGAAACACCAAAATGCCTTGGCCGAAATCAACTTGGACTACGTCAAAGAACATGATATCAAAGTGGTGCGTCGCTTAAGTGGTGGCGGAGCGGTTTACCACGACATGGGTAACCTCAACTTTACCTTCACGCGTACTAGTGAAAGTGAAGAGGACTTGGTCGATTTTAAACGCTATACCGCCCCTATTATCGCGGTGCTGCAAGAAATGGGTGTTAATGCTGAGTTCAGTGGCCGCAATGATATTATGATTGAGGGGAAGAAATTTTCGGGAAACGCCGAGCACGTTTTTAAAAACAAAGTGATGCATCACGGCACCCTACTATTTTCCAGCGACATGCCCAATATCAGCGGAGCACTTAAAATTAATCCCCTAAAGTACAAAGACCGAGCGGTGAAATCGGTACCTAAGCGGGTGACCAATATTCAAGATCATTTGGCCGAGAAAATGTCGGTCGAAGAATTTGCAGACCGCATCATGGATTATATTCTGCGAAATTACGAGGATTGCAAGCTTTATGAGTTCAGTGCCGAAGACCTAGCCAAAATTGAGCAAATCAAAAAAGAGAAATACGAAACCTGGGATTGGAATTTTGGCTACTCGCCCAATTACGATTTTAAACAAGGCGTAAAAACCAGCGGAGGCCTTATTGAAATGAATATGAATGTCTCCAAAGGCATTATTCAAGAAGTGAAAATCTTAGGCGACTTCTTCCATATCCGTGACATCGGCGAAATAGAAGCAGCGCTGAAATACACTCCCCATGAGGAAAGTAAGATTCGAGAGAAACTAGGTCAATTCAATCTAAGCCAATACTTTAAAGATATCAGCGCCGACGACCTTATAGCGGCTATGTTTTAAGGGAAAGCTTAACGCTTGATAAAACGCAGGCTTTGCTGTGACTCTTGTCCTTTCAGCTTAATAAAGTAAACCCCTGGCTGCAGGTCACCCAAGCCTTCCATTTTTAGGATGGCTTCATTTCGGCTAAAGTGATCTCTACGCAATACTTGACCATTAGTCGCCACTAGCTCTAATTCCATTTCACCGCGCAATTCACTAGGCAGTTCAATTTGTAATTCATCCGTGCAAGGATTGGGAAAAGCTTTTAATTCTGGGCGCTGCTGATGATCGATAAGCGCCATACTTGGGTCTTGATAAATACGCACATAATCAATCTCCATGGTATCCTCTTGCCATGTTGGATCGATACCCGGTTCAATGGCAATGTTTAACAGAATGTACTGCGGGTCATCGAAGGGCCAAGTGCTGGCATCGCGAGTCGCCGGTTCGTAGGTATAGTGAACGATAGAATCTACGCTGAAAATCATTTTGGTAGGAGTCCACTCAAGCGCATAGGTATGGAAGGTGTTAGACACGCCAGGAATCATGCGCCCGCCTTTATTAACCGTGCCGCCAAAAGAAGACGGGGTATGCATAGCACTTTGCACAAAGTCTTGATTGGTTCCCCAGTGCTCCATAATGTCGATTTCCCCGCAAGCGGGCCAAGGTGTGGTGCCAAAGCCTTGCTGCTGCCAGTAAGCGCCAGGTTCACTGATGTTCTTGCCCAACATCCAGATGGCAGGCCAAGTACCTGATCCTTGGGGTAGAATTGCGCGTACTTCAATACGGCCATAAGTAAAGGCGTATTTCGAATTAAGGCGAGCCGAAGTGTATTGCTTGGTTACCCCTTGGTTGGAATAGGTCTCCTTTTTAGCGATCAACTTCATGGTACCATTGGATACTTGTGTGTTGGCTGTGCGGTCGGTATAATGCTGAATTTCGCCATTATACCACGAGTTGCCATTGGGCAATTGGGTTTGATGAAACCATTTGGAAGTATCAATCATACCCGTGCCATTGAATTCATCCGACCAAACCAACTGGGTGAAATTATAGCTACCGCCACCAGTACCACCTCCTGTATTGGTGGTATCCACGTAAAGGAAGTCATCCAGATAGGCTAAAACTTCGTCATTATTATTCTCTCCATTTAATTGAAAGAGTACTCTATTCAAATCTGTTCTTTGAACTGGAGGTAAAGAACTGGGATCTAAGTTGATGAATGGATCATTGGCAAAATCAAAAGTGATGGTTTGCCATTGATCGAGCACCAAAGGTTTTCTGATTTCAGTTTGGGTTTGCCAAGGACTTCCCTGAGTACCATCCTGAAGTTTACAGGAAATTTGATTGGGCTGATTACCGGTAAGACCGCTAGAAGGAACATAGACCTTTACACTAAAAATGGCATGGTTAGCGATGTCCAAATTATTAGGTGCATCAAAACGCAAGTTGGCGTACTGCCCTCCTTGATCATGATACTCCAATACCGCGGCCGAAGTATTAATGCCCTGAGCATGTGGATTACTTTTATTTAGGTCGACAGCGCAAGCATCGCCAAACCAAGTGGAAATATTACCATTTCCTTCAAAATCGTCTTGTAAGGTTTGGCCATTTAAAGCTAATAAGCCAAGGGTAAAAAGCAGAGTAAGTAATCCTTTCATGGTATTCCAATTTGTGCCCAAGATACTTAAGGTATTTCAAACCATAAGTCTTTAATCCTGATTTCTAAGGTTTTCAACGAAAATGGGAAGCTGGCCCAAACAAAATTGATTAATTTCATTCTATGAAAATTCCTTTACTGGGCCTGTTTGTAGCGGCCTGTAGTTTTCAACTTCAAGCTCAATCGCCTTGTTTGGCTAATGACACTTTAAGGATTGTTGTTATTGGCTCTTCCACCGCTGCAGGTGCCGGAGCTAGCCCTAATGATAGCGCTTGGGTAAATCGTTATCGTAACTACCTGAAAACTATAAACTCGGCTAATGAGGTCATTAACCTAGCCCAAGGTGGTTATAATACCTGGCGCTTAATGCCCGATTATTTTAGCCCCCCCAGCAATCGACCTCAACCTGACACCCTTCGAAATATCAGCCAAGCCATTCGGCAAAACCCCGATGCCATTATCATTAATTTACCTTCCAATGATGCTGCGATTGGCACTGGTGTAAATGAGCAGATGAGCAATTTCATCCATATGGATAGCTTAGCAAAAAGCGCTGGAATTCCGGTTTGGGTATGCACCACCCAACCCCGCAATTTTAATGCGGGAGCGATCTTTGTTCAAATTGGGGTGCGGGATTCTATCCAGCGTTATTTCGGGTCTAGATCCATTGACTTCTGGACCGGCCTAGCAAATCCATTTAATACTATTGATACTAGCTATGACTCCGGCGATGGAGTGCATGTAAATAATCTTGGGCACCGTTTGCTCTTTAATAGAGTGAAACAGAGACAGCTCCCAGATTCTTTAGTTGTGGCGCAAGCAGGACTGGACTTATGGCCTAAGAAA
>CBFHRN010000100.1:0-4539 GCA_965658275.1 Croceimicrobium sp. | reverse complement strand
TCGACCTGGATCTAAGTAGACCTCTTTCAAACCATTGTTTTGAAAACTAAAATCGGTCGTAAGAGGAAATTGATGACAGTCGGCACATTTAAGCTCCGCACTCTTAAAAAGAGCCAAGCCTCTTCGTTCCGAAGCATTTAAAGCCGAGCTATCCCCTTGGTAATAATAGCGATCGAAAGGACTATCAAAGGAGAGTAAACTCCGCTCGTAGGAGGCTAAAGCTAAACTTAAGGTGTAGGGGTTTACATCATCATCGAAAGCCCACTTAAATAATCTTTGATATTCGGGCTGCGCGGCGACCCGTGCTATGGCCTCGGTAAAAGGTAAATCCATTTCACGGTGTTCCTCAATGGGACCCACCACCTGCGATTCCAAGGTCGGATTACCCCCATCCATGAATAAATAAGGTTGCCATAAAACATTAAAAAGGGTAGGCGAATTTCGATTATGCCTTCTACCTTCGGTTCCCACCGAAGTAGCTAAACCATCGCTAAAGGCCAAATGGGGCAAATGACATGAGGCACAGGAAATGTCTTTATTGCGACTTAAAATAGGATCAAAAAACAGCTTTTTACCTAAAGCAATTCGTTCTTCACTTAAATAATGTCCTTCCTCCAAAGAAGCAGCGGGAAAATGAGAAATGGCGATTTCAATACGGTGTTCTTGGAAATTGGAAACTGGCTCTAGTTTCGATTTAGAGCAGCTGGCAATACTTAAAAAACCAAGTACCCCGCCTACCAATAGCAAGCGTGGGAACTTGATTTTCCATCCTCGTATTTTAGTCTTGTACGCCATGGCTAAAACTTACCGCGGCATCAAATTGATTCATCATCTTCTCACCAAGTGCGCGGCCATCCCCCATCGACATGGTTAAAATTTCGGTACGCATGTTCACGTCTTCCAAGAACTTTTCATAGTCGATATGCATGGTAAGGTTTAAGGTTTGACCTTTCTCCACACTCGAGTGCAACATGGTGCTGCGATCTTTACGGAAGGGGTTGGTACCAAGATGGTATTTGAAAACATTATCATAAGTTCCATCACCTTCATAATCTATCTCACCTTCGATTTTCACAAAAATATAGCCACTGGCCCAAGACCAATACATACCTTCTGGTTGTGGGGCTAGCGGATGGTTCGCATCGGTGAAATCGGTAGGTTGTCGACCATTTGTTCCATTTTCGGTATTGGTTGCCTCATCCACCCCAATACTTACATTAAACAGGTGGGCGTGGCCTGGATCCATAAATCCTAAATCATCACTCGACACATCGGGGCGCACGATTAGGTATTCGGGTTCCAGAGGGGTAGCATTATCCTGATCATCTAGGATCGTAGGTTTAGATAGGTAATAGCTAGCTAGGGTGAATTTAACCACGCCCCCACTATCCAGAGTATAGGCTTGGTCCAGATTAAAATCCTCGGTACCAAAATTGAAATCGTAATTTAAAATAACCGATACTTTATCCGCTGTAGGATCGGGTTCAGTTTTCGTTTCTTCGTCTTTTTTACAGGCAGACACAAGTACCAATGCACTTAGGGCAATCGCCCATTTATAATTTTTCATGGTTTTATTTATTAAGATTAGTATTTAGAAAGCGATTTTAGGCCTGGCAAGGCGGTCGCCATACTAATCTTTTGACCCCATCCGAAAGCCAATCAAGCTCAAGACGAGGATTCGGCTCTTTTCTTAAGACATGGGGGTTGTTAATGGTAAATCCCTTTAGGGAAATGGTTATAAAGTCTAGCTCCTCGGTAAATATTGGAGTCTTGGGTCCCATCGGCTCTTCTTTGGCTTGTAATAAAGCGCGCAGCTGACAAGTGCCCTGACAAGAGTTCTGATCGTCTTCCTTCAGCTCGCAAAGCTCGGTGGCAAAATACGATTGATACGATTCAAAAAAGGCCCATACCAAACTATTGTAGCAACTAGATGCAGCCACAACTAAAATCAGTAGGATGGACTTTAGTGTATTCATTAAATCAAAGGTATAGGCCTACCCTAGAACTTTTGGTGTCCTAAGACACAAAGGCCTCTACTTATATAACGCTCAAAATCAGCTTTAAGCTGGGTCGGAAATAAAAAAAGTGACCCGAAGGTCACTTTTAATCATTATAAGGCACCAGCCTTTATTTCGTCGACTACATCTGGGTCCAGTAGTGTTGAGGTATCGCCTAAATTGGAGGTATCCCCTTCGGCAATCTTCCGAAGAATGCGTCGCATAATTTTACCGGAACGGGTTTTGGGTAAGCCACTCACAAATTGAATTTTATCAGGCTTCGCAATTTTACCGATCTCCTCTACCACGGTTTCCACGATTTCCGCTCGTAGCTTATCCGGATTGGTAGGCGGTTCCTTGGTAATCACATAAGCATAAATCCCTTGTCCCTTTATATCGTGCGGGTAACCTACCACGGCCGACTCGGCTACAATGTGGTCATTCGCATTTATGGCATTTTCAATTTCGGCAGTTCCAAAACGGTGACCACTAACATTGATTACATCATCTACACGTCCAATAATACGGTACATCCCATTTTCATCTCTACGGGCACCATCACCGGTAAAGTAATAGCCTTTGTAGTGCGAGAAATAGGTATTCTTGCAGCGTTCATGATCGCCGTAAGTGGTGCGTAACATCGAAGGCCAAGGGAAACGCATCGCCAAATAACCCTCTTCACCATTCCCTTCAATAACCTTACCTTCTTGATCTAATAAAACCGGTTGAATGCCCGGTAAAGGGTAACCCGCATGCGAAGGTTTCATAGAGCTGTGACTCCCCAAACCAGAAATCATAATACCACCCGTTTCGGTTTGCCACCAAGTATCTACAATGGGACAACGCTCTTTACCCACATGAATATGATACCATTCCCATGCCTCTTCATTAATCGGTTCACCCACCGTTCCTAAAACCTTTAAGGAATAGAGACCATAGCTCAAAACGTGATCTTCACCACAGGCCATTAAAGCCCGAATCGCGGTAGGTGCGGTGTAAAATTGATTTACGCCATGCTTATCGCAAACCTGCCAAAAGCGACCTGGATCTGGATAGGTAGGTACTCCTTCAAACATCACGGTAGTGGCGCCATTTAACAGGGGGCCATATACGATGTAAGAGTGCCCCGTAATCCAACCAATATCGGCCGTACACCAGTAAATATCGCTTTCATCGTATTGGAATACATTCGCAAAACTGTAACCCGCATAGATCATATATCCCCCACATGTATGCACCACGCCTTTGGGTTTTCCGGTACTACCCGAAGTGTAAAGAATGAAAAGCATATCCTCCGAATCCATCGGTTCGGCGGGACAATGACGATCGGCTCCCAATAATTCTTCGTGCATCCAATAATCACGACCTAGCTCCATTTTCACATTCCAACGGGTACGTTCTGCCACTAAAACCTTCTCTACTGAAGTGCAGGTTTTTAGCGCTTCATCAACCACCGCTTTACAAGGAATTTCCTTGGCACCGCGGAACATACCATCCGCAGTAACCACCATTTTACAAGCCGAATCATTGATACGATCGGCTAAAGCATGGGCCGAGAAACCGGCAAAAACTACAGAATGCACCGCTCCAATGCGGGCACAGGCCAGAACGGTTACGGTTAACTCGGGAATCATCGGCATGTAAATAGCCACCCGATCGCCTTTACCTACACCGTGTTTCTTCAACACATTGGCGGTTTTACAAACCTCCTCGTGTAATTCTCGATAGGTCATGCGCACGAAACGCTCCTTAGGGTCGTTGGGCTCCCAAATAAGAGCCAATTTATTGCCGCGCTTTTCCAAATGTCGATCCAAGCAATTCTCGGTAATATTAAGCTTGGCATTGGTAAACCATTTCACATCCGGTGAGTCGAACTCCCACTCCACCGTCTTATCCCATAGCTGCTGCCATTGGTAATTCTCGGCAATTTGCGCCCAGAACTGTTCGGGCTTTTCAATACTTAATTGATATTGCTCTTTATAATCCTCGGGAGAGCTAATGCGGAATTTTGCGTCCATATCTAGAGGTTTAGTTTTTTCAAATTAGGGTGAATAATATCGTCAATTTCTTGGACAATGGCTGGGTCATCAATGGTAGAAGGGATTCGAATTTCTTCCTTATTGGCAATCGCTCGTAAGAGTTTGCGCAAGATTTTCCCCGAACGGGTTTTGGTCAGTCGAGAAACTATCAAGACTTTCTTAAGCGCCGCAACCGCTCCAATCTCCGCTCGCACGGCTGCAACAATTTCTTGGGTCAAGTCTTGCAAGTCAATTTGGGCACTCGAGCTCACCACCAAAGCCATGGGGATTTGCCCCTTAAGCTCATCATTTACCCCTATCACCGCGCATTCGGCTACGCATGGATGGGCAGCGACCACTTCTTCCATTTCCACGGTTGAGAGTCGGTGGCCCGCAACATTAATAATATCGTCAACCCGACCCGTGATGTAGGTGAAGCCTTCCTCATCTTTAAAACCACCATCGCCACTAAAATAATAGCCTGGGAAGCGGTCTAAATACGAATCTTTAAAACCCTCTGGATT
>CBFHRN010000099.1:0-4547 GCA_965658275.1 Croceimicrobium sp. | reverse complement strand
TGATCCGGTTTCCTTGTACATTAAAGCTACTACCGAAGCCCACTGAAAAATAATAGGTCTGAAAGACACCCGTATCAATTATTTGGTTGCCTCCTAGTTTCACGAGGGTATAGGCGGTATCATTCAAATAGAATAACGTATCGCCAAAATACAAACTGTGATGAATCGACCTAGCATTAGGAGTAGTGTAGGTGCCTGCAAAGCTTAAGTCGGATTTTTTTATGAGATCAACCGTGGCACTGGGCGAATTGGTTTGCGCAAAATGTTCTTGATCAAAGTCCCAAAACCAAGTGCTTGGGCTAAAGGAATTGGAGATGTATGCAGAATCAGAATACCTGAAAATATGAGTCCACTGCCATCCTTGATCTAGTAGTAAAATGCTGTCTGAATTCAGAACATAAGCCGCTAAGTAGGCATTATTATTCAGGGTGTCATAGAGCACATTTAGCTGATCATTTCGGTAGTCGACAATCTGAAAGCCAAATACGCCACTAAGCAAATAGCTGCTATCTTGAAATTCAGAAATAAGACCGCTGTACAACACACCTTGTCCTTGATCAACTTGTACAAGGCTATCCAAAATAGTTAAGTTCTCATCCAAGAGCAGATCAAGATGTTCCAGTCCTGTGAATAAATCACAGGCATCTCGATAGGTTAAACTGAGTAGCAATCGGTTGGAGCCTAATCTCTTGAGCCTATGAAGCTCCAACCATTTGAAGCTTAGGGGAAGGGCTAGGTCTTGGATTGAGTCGCCTTGGTCGTTCCAAACATTAAGATGTACATCATAGCCATCAAAGGAGGAAACAATCGTATTCCCATTGGGCATCATCTCAAGTTGGACTTGTGACCCTTCTAAATTATAGGCCTTCGCACGATTAAAAACTTGAGCAGTAAGACCGGCAGAAAACAATAAGGCTGCAATTAGATAGCGAAACATAGCAGAGTATTTAGATTAGGTTTAGGAAAGGTAGCAAAAAAAAGCCTCCCAAAAAGGAGGCTTTTTCATACCCTAATTCGTATTACTATCCGTTAATAGGGGTATTTATTGTCCGATATCACCTTCGCCGCAATAGAACGGCGTAGTTCTTTTAAGTTGTAGGGGTTAGCCGCCTTGGTAAAGCGCTTCAGCCCCATTAACATCATGCGTTGCTCGTCACCTTCGGCAAAGCTGTAAATCGCCTCTCGTCCATGCTTGGCTGCTTGTTCCATCGCGCCATGTAGGTACAACTTAGCCATGCTAATTTCATGTGCTGCCGCCTCTTCGCCCTTTTGCTTGGCGATTTTTTCAGCGCGTAAAATACCTGATTCGGCGGCATAAACTTCGATCAGCATTTCGGCAGCATTCATGATGATTTCCTGCTCCGCTTCTAATTCCATTCCGAAGGTTTCTACCGCTTTACCGGCCACCATCAAAATGGATTTCTTAAGCTTCTCGATAATTTCCTTGTCCTCTGCGAAAAGAACCGTGTAATCTGGAGTATCGAAAGAGGGAATCTCCATTAATTCGCCCGCTACTTTCATAGCCGGACTCATCAAATCGATTTCGCCCTTCAAGGCTTTCTTCAATAGCATCGCCACCGAGTGTAGACGGTTGATTTCATTGGTACCTTCATAGATCCGGGCAATGCGCACATCGCGGTAAGCCTGCTCCATGGGTGCATCGGCACTGTAACCCATACCGCCATAAATCTGAATGCCTTCATCGGCCACATAGCTACCTACTTCCGAACCTAATACTTTAAGGATGGCACATTCAATGGCATACTCCTCTACTCCTTTTAATTTGGCTTCAGCTGAAGACATGCCCCCTTCTTGCAAGCGGATAATATGATTTTCGATATCCTGACCTGCACGATAAGTCGCCGCTTCCGCTACCCAAGTTTTAGCCGTCATTTCGGCTAGCTTCTGTTGAATCGCACCAAAGCTCGAGATGGGTACACCAAATTGCTTGCGCTCATTGGCATAAGAAACACCATAGCTAATCACCCGACGGGCGGCATCTAAGCAGGCTACGGCCAACTTAATGCGACCGTAGTTTAAGGCGTTCATGGCAATCTTAAAGCCGCCGTTGCGCTCGCCCAACATATTTTCCGCAGGTACTACGCAATCGTTAAAGAAAACTTGGCGGGTAGAACTGGCGTGAATACCCAGTTTATGCTCTTCTTCTCCAAAGCTCATACCCTCGGTACCGCGTTCTACTAGAAAAGCAGTGAGGTATTTATCATCTTCAATACGAGCAAAAACCGTAAATAAGTTGGCAAAGCCCGCATTGGAAATCCAAATCTTTTGTCCGTTAATCTTATAATGCTTTCCGTCTTCGGTAAGCTCAGCTTTTGTTTTACCGCTATTGGCGTCTGATCCAGCACCGGGTTCGGTTAAACAATAAGCCCCCATAATTTCGCCACTGGCCAAACCGGGCAAATACTTCGCCCTTTGCGCATCAGTTCCATAGAGCTGCACTGGTAAAGTACCTATACCCGTGTGCGCACCATAAGCGGTAGACAAAGAACCGGAGACCCCAGAAATGCGATCGCAAACCAACATGGCTGTATTAAAGTCCATGCCTAAACCTCCAAATTCCTCAGGAACGGTAATACCGAGAAGACCAAGGTCCCCAGCCTTTTTCATTACCTCTTCGGTAAAAGCGTAATCCTTATTCTCGAAGCGCTTGGTATGGGGTAAAACCTCTTTCTCGATAAAGTCTGTTGTGGCTTGCGCCATCATTCTTTGTTCTTCACTAAAATCTTCAGGGGTGAATATTTCATCACTCTCTACCGTGCGAATTAAAAACTCGCCCCCTTTTAAAAATTCTTTAGCTTCTACTTCGGCCATAACAGATCTCTTTTGGATTTGCCCAAAAATAATAAAATTTATTATGCACGCATAGCTTTGTGGTAAAATTTCCACCAAAAAATAAAGGCGCCCCTTTTTCAAAGAGCGCCTCCATTGCAGAGTATCCTAATTGTGTAATCTACAAACCTTACCAGTGGTAGGATACACCCAACTGGAAAGAGTATCGCAAGGTTTTAGTCTCAAACAAAACCGACTCTTGCAGCGGGTATCGCATTTGCATTCTACTTAAAAGCGACCAGCGCTCTGAAAGATTCCAGGCGATGGATGGCTGCAAAAGGGCCGACATCCCATAGCGAGATTTCGCGCCGCTTATTTCATCCTGGTAAGCCACCGCCTGTTGCAGAGCGAGTCCACCAGCAAGGGCAATACTAAACTTATCCATTCGCCAATGATACCCATAAAGGATCGGTAGTTCAGCGTAGTAAAAACGCTTCACTGAATGTCTTACGAAATTGCTGCTGTATTGGTTTGTATCTACCTCTAAAATTGTGGTGGTATCTACTACCGTCCTTACAATGGTGTCATATACGTAGCGGCCATGGAACATGGAGTCGATCACCCAATTGCGACGGACTTCAATGACTTGTCGGCTGCTTATTTCTTCGCGGTAACTACTGTCTATGCTTATCAACTGCTGTGAAAGCACCCTTTCTTGGGCCAAGTTCATTTGATGGTAAGCCAAGCCTGTAGCTAGAAATTGACGCCCTTTCTGCCACTCTAAATCAAAGTTGAAGCCGGAAGCATAGGTCATTGGAGAAGCAAAATCGCTTAAATAAGATCCGGTGAAATTAGCCTGACTCAAACTAAAGCCTGTTTGGGGACTTATAAAATCTTCGGCTTCAGCCGCAGCAGGTAGCCCGCTGCTTTCCGCACTTTCTGGGCGCTCCTCTGAAGCTTCCTTCGCTCCTGGCAATAGAGGACTTGTATCGCTTGTGTCGGTTGTCGCTAGGTTCGATACTTCCTCAGACTCTTCGGAGTCTTCCGCACGAATCGATGTACTTTGCAAGTCGGAACCATTAGGCTCAGCAATGGCTGAAGTAGCCTCTTTATCCTTTCGAGGGTCCACCTCGGCAGCTAATACGGTTGTGGGCGAAGCTTGGGGCTCAGGCACTTCTTGTTGAAGGCTCTCCAATTCATTGGGCTCCGCTTTCTGAGCAAGGTCCTCAGAAAAATCACTTCTGGGGGCACTCACATCCATTTGCACCTTATTTACCTCAGAACTTTTTACAGGAGCGGGACTTGGTTTTACTTCACCTATCCTCTCTTGCTCTTGAGGCTTTTGATTCGGTATTTCTTCCTGCACCTTAAGGTTGGCTGGTAAGGGTTCGGCTGAAATTTCACCCCTATGCAATCCTTCGCTTTGCTCGCTATCTTGTGCTTCTAATTGGCTCTCATTAGGGAGGAAATACCAGGTACTCCATCCAATCAATACACCAACTAAACCTGCTAGAACCCAAGTAAACCACAAGGGTCTACCACTGCCAGCGTTCAGACTGGGCTGAGCCGCAATCTTCGCCTCCATCGCCTGCCAGTCGGCCGCACTGGGACCTTGGCCATCGGCCTGCAGCTTATCTTTAATATCTTTCCAATCTCCTGCCATTAGATCACTTTCTTTAAAGCTTGCTTATGGGTCAATTCTTTCTTCAACAATTCCTTGGCGCGGTGTAAATAGCGCTTCGAACTTCTTTCGGAGC
>CBFHRN010000098.1:0-4592 GCA_965658275.1 Croceimicrobium sp. | reverse complement strand
GCCGTAATGAGGTTTTTAGCATAGTAGGCTTCGATGCTACTGTCTTGGCTGCGAGTTTTCCAATAATAATTGTCGGGAAGGAAGTCACCTTTGTCTTGGTGGAAAACCAATTTATCGAAGTCCGAACTGCTTAAGTCTTGTCGGTATTTAAAATCGACATAGTCGAGGTGAATGGAATAATAACCTTTAAAATCAAAGATGTTAAGATGCAGCTCGATGGTTTGTTCTTCGGCTTTGTAGATACCATCTTTATACGTAAACTCTTGACTTACCGCGATACTGTCCATCAGCTCCAGCTGGTTATTGGCTGAAATAGCGTAATGCGCCTTTAAGGGTAATCCAACTTTGTCGATAATATCTACCGTGCCGCTAAGCGCGGGGTATTTTTGCTTTTTAGGCTTAAAGCTGATATGGTGCACGAGCAGACCATCTTTCATTTCACTTCCGTGCAGATGGTATTCGTAAAGCCCGGCCGATGCTCTATTTAAGGGGCTGGCAAAGCCCCGATCGAAGGCCTCATTGAGATAAATCCGTCTTTCGAGGAGGTTGAAATTGTAAGCCGGTAGCTGGTGCCAATTTGGAATGGGTAAGGTGCCTGCTTCTCTTTTTACAATAACATCCTGATTGTAATTAAAGCGGTTATAGAACTTGGCTTTGATTAAGGCTTCGCTGTGGTAGGCGAGGCCGGTATCCTTGTTCGCAGGAATTAAGGTCCCCGATATGAGCCAAATGTTGAAAGGGATGCCCGTTACATGCGCTTCACAGGTTTCATGAAATTGGGTTTCATAGGCCCGGTATTTTTTAAGATGGCCCGCTTGATGATCCCAAACTGTAGCTAAAATGCTGTCTAGTTCCTGGGCTTGCGCCGGAAAGGAAGAAAGCAAAGCGAGAAGTAAGGGAGCTATAAAACCCAGTTTTATTTTAAGAATGCTTTTTGTCATCCGACAAGCAAAGTAAACACATTCCGTTGAAGAGCATCGCTCAATCTTTAGATAATAGATATCTTCGTGGCAATGTACTGTGTTGTTGATATTGAATCTAGTGGTGGCCCCTTTGGAAAGGAGGCTATGATTGAAATTGCCGCCTTTCGATATGATGGAGATGAGATTGTTGACCAGCTTATTAGTTTGGTCCACCCCCATAGAGAAGTACAACCCTTTGTATCAAAAATGACGGGCATTACGCCAAAGATGTTGGTTCGAGCGCCTCGATTCCATGAAATTGCGAAGCGACTTTTGGAAATTACGGAGGATGCTATCATTGTTGGACACAATGTAGAATTCGATTACCGCATCTTACGACAAGAATATGCTCGTTTAGGGTATCAATTTGAGCGAAAAACATTGGATACCATTAAGCTGGCCGAAGAGTTGATGCCGGGAATGAAGTCTTATGGCTTGGATTCGATGTGTGAGGAATTAGGACTCAGTAGACCCCATAAACACCGGGCCGAGTCGGATGCCCGCGCTACAGTCGAACTTTTTGAAATTCTACGCGAAAAAGATCAGCGCAAGGGCATAAACTCTTTGGAGCAAAGTATTCATGCGGGTGAATATTTAAGGGATAAGATCAACGACCTCTTACGGTCGATTAAGCACAACCGAGGTATTTATTACTTGCATGATCGTGAGGGTAGCCTTTTGTATATCGGTGCCTCGGATAATGTTAAGTCAGCCGTAAACCGCTTGTTTTTAGGAGACAGTAAGCGTATTCAAAAACTTTCTGAAGCCGTACATGGCTTAAAGGTTGAGGCAGTGGGCAATTGGCTTATTGCAAGGATGAAAAGGGAAGAGGAACTTTTAAAAGTAAAAGCTCCCTTTAATGGTCCGCTAAATACGCAATTGCTTTACGGTATTTACGCAGATCAAAGGGAAACACCTCCATCTTTGAGTATTCAAAAATTAGCAGATGCGGGTCGTAAGAAACCTTGGGTTCAAGCCCCAAATCTTAAGGCGGCTCAACGCGCCTTGCGCATGTACCAGCGTTTTGCTCTAGGTAAGCGAGGTGACGAAGTTCGAGAGGTATTGGCCCAATTCCCGGAAAGGGCTTTGTTTAAGGCCAAAGGCAGAAATAGCAGCGAACAGGCCGTTTTTGTGGTAGAAGGCGGTGAGCTGAAAGGCTATTTGTACTTTAAACTTAATGATAAGTTCAAATCATGGGATCGGGTGCATCATGTAATGACCAATCTACATGATGATCCTAGCTATTTACAACTGTTAAAGTTGGGTATTTTAGCCGGTGACTTCCGCCTCATGGATGTCCCCAGTTTAGTTGAAGAGCCGAAGTCCTAAAACAATTCGATACCTAAACAAAGAATAATTTGACTGCTGCGTAGGTCCGTATTAATGGTCGTGCCATTCACATTATCTACAATGAGCTGAGAGGCCCAAGGAGAAAAGGCACCCTCATAGCGAAGGTCAAGCATAATGCGGCTAATTTCAATACCTACTCCTAACTGATAGCCCCAAGTTCCTGATTCGATGTCTTGTCCAATTTTGCTGCTAAGATCAGAGAGGTGCGCACTGTACACGGGGCCTACCATGGCGCGCAGAGGTCCGAGTTTAGTTCCAACTAAAATGGGTATATCAATTCGGCTCATATCTAGCTCAATATCTCTAATGTCTCCACCATCATTAATGGAGGCCGTTTGATTCAGTTGATGAAAAATCGCTTCGGTTTGAATAAATACGAAAGGCAATCCTATTTTAAGGTAGGCTCCTGCATGGTAGCTTAATTCGTGGCCCGCATCGTCAATGCTTTCGATGGCCGTAACGGCATTACTTAATTCGGAGAAATTAGCTCGTGATAAACCGGCTCCTGCCCGAAGGCCAAGGTCCAATTGAGCATGCGCACTAAGGGCTAAAAAGGTAAATGTAATAAGGCTCGCTAGTCTTTTCATAAAGCTATTGTAAGGCTTTGGTAATATTGCGAAGCAGGCGCTCTTCGACCGCTTCCTCTTGTTCAAATTTAAATAATTGACCGGTAATTTGCTCAAAAAGTTCTGCATATCGGTCACTTACCTCCTTAACGAAGGCCTCCGTCATTTCTGGAACGGCTTGCCCTTCCTTGCCTTGGAAGCCGTTTGCCATGAGCCACTCACGAACAAATTCTTTGCTCAATTGCTTTTGCGGTTCGCCTTTTTCTAAACGCTCTTCGTAGCCTTCAGCATAAAAGTAACGACTAGAGTCTGGGGTGTGGATTTCGTCGATAAGCACGATTGTTCCTTCGGCGTCTTTCCCGAATTCATATTTGGTATCTACCAATATAAGCCCTCTTTCTTTAGCCATTTCTTGACCTCTTTGAAATAAAGCTCTGGTGTAATTTTCAAGCTGCACATAGTCGTTT
Source organism: Croceimicrobium sp. (assembly GCA_965658275.1). Taxonomy (GTDB): domain Bacteria; phylum Bacteroidota; class Bacteroidia; order Flavobacteriales; family Schleiferiaceae; genus Croceimicrobium. The sequence continues at coordinate 1,247 of CBFHRN010000098.1, read as the reverse complement.
TCACTGACGATGCCCTGGGCCAATATTTCTTCCCTGCTTATGTCTTCATCGTGCGTGCCTAAGTCTGCTTTGGTTGTGGGGGTGATTATGGGTTCCGGGAAAGCTTGATTTTCTTTCATGCCTTCGGGTAATGAAACTCCGCAGAGGCTCCGTAGTCCACTTTTATAAGTACGCCACGCATGACCCGTTAGGTAGCCTCGAATAACCATCTCCACTTTAAAAGGATCTGCTTTTTTACCCAGTGTTGCGCTTGGGTCAACCATTTCTTTTTTCCAATTCGGAACGATGTCGGACGTCGCATCCAAAAAGTAATTTGCAATTTGGTTGAGTACTTGGCCCTTACCGGGGATACCTTTTGGTAGTACGACATCAAAGGCCGAAATGCGATCGGAAGCCACCATAAGCAATTGGTCGTTTTCCAAAAAGTATACATCACGAACTTTGCCCCGGTAAAAGTCGGTCTGACCCGGAAGCTGGAAATTAGTTTCTTTCAGTGCTTTCATGTTCTTCTTTATCGTAAGCGCGGATAATATTTTTCACCAATTGGTGACGGATTACATCATTTTCTTGGAGGTGAATTTGGTCGATTCCCTCGATGTCTTGCAAAATGCGCAAGGCTTCTTTTAGGCCCGAAACCTGTTTGCGTGGTAGGTCGATCTGACTCGCATCGCCGGTAACTAGGAACTTTGCACTGGCTCCCATTCGGGTCAGGAACATCTTCATTTGCGCGTGTGTGGTGTTTTGGGCTTCATCCAAAATTACAAAGGCTCTGTCGAGAGTACGTCCTCGCATAAAAGCAAGCGGAGCAATTTGAATAGTGCCGCTTTCCATATAATAGGCCAATTTCTCCGGCGGGATCATTTCACGCAAGGCATCGTACAAAGGCTGTAAATAGGGGTCGAGCTTTTCCTTGAGGTCTCCCGGTAAGAAGCCGAGGTTCTCACCAGCTTCAACCGCAGGACGGGTTAGGATAATTCGTTTTATTTCTTTGTTTTTGAGGGCGCGAACCGCCAAAGCTACGGCTGTGTAGGTTTTTCCGGTTCCCGCTGGGCCAACGGCAAAAATCACATCATTAGTCTTGATCGACTTAAGCATGCGACGCTGGTTAAGCGTACGCGCTTTGATGGCTTGGCCATTCGTTCCGTATAATATGATATCGCTTTCTGGGCTGTCGTCTTTTTCCAAAAACATCTCATCCTTCAGAATACGGTCGACTTGATTAATGCTCAAGGAATTGTAGCGATTTA
>CBFHRN010000097.1:0-4682 GCA_965658275.1 Croceimicrobium sp. | reverse complement strand
CTAAAAACATTATTCTGGAAAGGATGGCTGACCCTCCCACCATAGCGGAACTGGCTTTGGAAATTGGTTTAAACGAGTACCGGCTAAAAGAGGGATTTAAGAATATTTATGGCACCACGGTCTTCAAATTCCTAAATGATTACCGATTGGATGTTTCGCGTCAACTTTTAGACGAAGGGAAGGTTAAGGTAAATGAAGCAGCCTATCATATTGGCTACCATAATCCGAGCCACTTTATTGCTGCCTTTAAAAAGAAATTCGGGGTTACGCCCAAAAAATATTTAATGAATCGCTAAATGCAAGAAGCTACTCTTATTGTAAATCTGGGGTCGCCCGACTCTTATGCGGTGTCAGATGTTCGCCGTTATTTAGGTGAATTTCTGATGGATGAAAGGGTGATTGACTTTCCGAAGTGGTTGCGTACTTTTTTAATCAAAGGAATCATTTTAAATACACGGCCCAAGAAATCAGCTGAAGCGTATAAAAGCATTTGGTGGGACGAAGGCTCACCTTTGATTGTCCTTTCGAAACGCTTGCAAGAAGCGGTTCAAAATGAAACAAAGCAACCCGTGGCGTTGGCCATGCGTTACGGTAATCCTTCCATAGAGCATACTATGCGCGAATTGGTAAGGAATCATCCAGACCTAAAGAAAGTCAACTTAATTCCGCTTTATCCTCACTACGCCATGAGTAGCTACGAAACGGTAGTGGTAAAAACACGTGAGGTTTTTGAAGCGCACTTTCCTCAGCTTGAGCTTAAGGTGAAGGGACCATTTTACAACGATCCACGATACATACAAGTGCTTGCGGATTCCATGCGATCCTATATTGATACTGAAAAACCGGATTATGTACTTTTCAGTTATCATGGTGTGCCCGAGCAGCAAATCCGTAAGAGTGATGTGTCCAAAGGACATTGCTTAAATGTTGCAAACTGCTGTGCGAAAGATTCTCCCGTGCTGCATTTTTGCTATCGTCATCAAACGGTTAAAACCACAGAGTTAGTGGCTAAAGAATTGGGATTGGAAGAAGGGAAGTATTCAACATCCTTTCAAAGCCGACTGGGTCCGATTAAATGGTTAGATCCGTACACCGATAAAACCATCGCGGAGCTTGGAAAGAAAGGAATAAAAAAGCTAGCGGTGGTGTGTCCTGCTTTTGTATCCGACTGTTTAGAAACCATTGAAGAAATTGGAGAAGAGGCCATGGAAATCTTCCATGAGAATGGTGGAACGGATTTCATATTAATTCCATGTTTAAATGATCAGCAGCCTTGGGCTAAGCTTCTGGCAGACTTTGGCACGGAATTATAGGGCTTGTTAGTGGAAGAATAATTTCCCTATCTTAAGCCTAGTAATTATGAAGAAGCTTTACCTCTTTTTTACGGTTTTAGTTGCGTTTTCTTTGAATGCTCAGGTCATGAATCGCAATGAAATTTCTTGTACGGGTCAGATGGCATCCATACACAATGTCTTAGGTTCCGGGAAAGCATTGATTATTACCTCTCAAGGATTGGATTGCTCCATTTGTGCATCCAAAGCTTCGGGCTGGGGGAGCTGGGCGAGTAGCAATAAGGCTCAGGTTTCTGTTTGGGGCGCGATGACCTATACTTACAGTTCCAATACACCTTCTTGTTCCAATATTGCCAATTGGATTTCGAATCACGGTTGGAATGATATCTTCACCTTTATCGATAGTTCTGAGTATTATTTTGAAGCGGGTACACCTCGATATTTGGTTTATGATCCCGCAGATAGCTCTCTTATTTATTCGGGCGGAAATGAAAATCAGGCAAGAACGGTAGCTTTGAATGCCTCTCAAATAAACCTCAGTTCACAGCAATTTCAATTAAACGATGTTGATTTTGTACAATTAAGAGGGGCATTAAATTTTCGAAACGTGCCCATTGGTAACACTCGAGTGGAAGTCTATAATCTTACCGGAAAAAAAGAGAAATCCTTTATCCTCAACAGTAATCATAAGGTTTTAAGCATCAGCGATTTGCCGAAAGGAATCTACCTAGTTCGGATGAGTAATACGAATTCTGCACTTACTCGGAAAATAGTTATCTCTTAATAGGACTTATTGTTTTTCAAGACCGTAGCTTTGCCGGCCAATTTTGACATGCCTATGAACTTGCGTAACGTCGCTATCATTGCTCACGTAGACCACGGTAAAACTACCCTGGTAGACAAAATGCTAATCGCTTGTAAAGCTTTCGCTGATCATGAAACTCCCGGTGAGTTAATCATGGATAGCAATGATTTGGAGCGCGAACGCGGAATCACCATTCTTTCCAAGAATGTATCCGTTCAATACAAAGACACTAAAATCAACATCTTGGATACTCCTGGTCACAGCGACTTTGGTGGAGAGGTTGAGCGTGTTTTAAACATGGCCGATGGGGTGGTGCTTTTAGTAGACGCCTTCGAAGGACCTATGCCACAAACCCGATTTGTATTGGCCAAGGCTTTGGATTTAGGTCTGAAGCCGATTGTGGTGATTAACAAGGTGGATAAGCCTAATTGTACTCCAGATGAGGTACATGAAATGGTTTTTGACTTGATGTTTGCTTTAGAAGCTACCGAAGACCAGTTGGATTTTCCGACAGTATATGGTAGCGCCAAGCAAGGTTGGATGAGTGAAGACTGGCAAAAGCCCAGTGATAATATCAATGCACTACTTGATACTATTGTAGAGCATATTCCAGCACCACAGGTGAAAGAGGGGACCCCTCAAATGTTGATTACGAGCCTCGATTATTCAGCCTACATAGGTCGAATTGCCATTGGCCGAGTGCACCGTGGTTCGATTAAGCCTAACATGCAAGTAACTTTAGTGAAACGCGATGGTACTAAGGTGAAAAGCCGCATCAAGGAAGTGTTTGTTTTTGATGGCTTTGAGAAGCGTAAAGTGGACGAAGTGAGCAGCGGTGAAATCTGTGCTTTAACGGGAATCGAAGGTTTTGATATTGGTGATACCGTAGCAGACTTTGAAGCACCAGAGGCATTAGAAACGATAAAGATTGATGAGCCTACTATGAGTATGCTTTTCACCATTAACGATTCTCCATTCTTCGGAAAAGAAGGAAAGTTTGTGACTTCTCGTCACTTGAAAGATCGTTTGGATAAAGAACTAGAGAAAAACTTAGCCTTACGCGTTGAAGAAACCGATTCGGCCGATAGTTTTAAGGTATATGGTCGTGGAGTACTTCACTTATCGGTTCTAATTGAAACGATGCGTCGTGAAGGCTATGAATTGCAGATTGGCCAGCCACAGGTAATCTTCCGTCAAATTGATGGCAAAAAGTCAGAGCCGGTGGAAGAATTGAGTATTGATTTACCAGAGGCAATTCATGGTAAGGCTATTGAAGCGGTTACCCAACGTAAAGGTGAGCTTACTGAAATGGTGCCCAAAGGGGACCGCATGCATTTGGAATTTATTATTCCTTCGCGCGGAATCATCGGCTTGCGTAATTACCTAATGACTGCTACGGCAGGTGAGGCTGTAATGTCACACCGTTATAAAGAGTATCAGCCTTATAAAGGAGAATTACCTGGTCGTCAGAATGGTTCATTAATTTCTTTGGAGACAGGTAAGGCCATTCCTTATTCGATCAATAACCTTCAAGACCGCGGTCGTTTCTTTGTTCCACCAAACCAGGAGATTTACGAAGGTCAAGTGATTGGAGAGAATAACCGTCCTGGGGATCTTACCATTAATATTACCAAGACTAAGAAATTGAGCAATATGCGTTCGGCGGGTGCCGACGATAAAATGCGCATCGCTCCTCATATTGAGTTCTCATTGGAAGAAGCTTTGGAGTATATCCAGGGTGATGAGTACGTAGAGGTTACGCCTGAAAGTATCCGATTACGTAAGGTTTTCTTAAAAGAGACGGAGCGAAAAAGAGGAGAAAAGATAAACTTCTAAAAAAGGAAAAAGCCGCGGGGGACGCGGCTTTTTCATTCCAAAAAAACACCAAAAAAAGTATTGACTCTGGGTCAATACGAAAAACAAAACAAGCAAACAGCTTTGAGCTGTTTTCGAGTTAAGGTTTGAAAGAACTACTACTAATGACAATTCAAATGTAGGAGCTAGGGCTTAACCTGAAAATGATTTTTATCAGCTTTAGAATTAGTTCTGATCTAATTTTAAAGCAAGCTCTAAAATTTGGTCAATTTCCTCTACAGGGATAGACTCGAGGCTTTTGATTAGGAGGCCCTGTGCTTTTTTGTCTTTTAAGTTGATTTTAACGAAGCCCAAGTTTAATTAGGATATTCAATGCTTATTTTCGAGCACCGATTCCTTATTTAAGCTACCTATTACTTCAGCACATGAAATACTTAATTCTATGCAGCGCCCTATTTTTGGGCAGTAGCGTGCAAGCGTAGTTTCACAATTTAAGGATTCCCAAATCTTCTCCCTTGGTAAAGGAAAGCCAGCAATTGGCGGTTACCACTATTAGTCTGGAGTACTCGAGTCCTTCTGCGCGTGGCCGAAAGGTTTGGGAAGATGGTCGGACCATTCCTCAAAAAGGAAATCCAATAGCTTGGCGAGCTGGGGCTAATTTGGCTACCACGATTGACTTTGACACGGATGTGTATGTTGAGGGTCAAAAATTAGCAGCAGGTAGGTACTCACTTCATGTGATACCCAATGGTCATCTTCACCAGGTTCTA
>CBFHRN010000096.1:0-4982 GCA_965658275.1 Croceimicrobium sp. | reverse complement strand
ATGATCAAACATCACGCGATTGGATTTACGCGCAGCTTTTTGCTTGTTAATCCAGAAGAAGGCATAATTTAATTGACGAGCGTCAATCATTCGACCGCCCATAAATTGTTCTTCAGGGGGTAAGTACATGCTTTCCATGATTTCGGTGTACTCTGCACTAAAATAGTTGTTTCGGTCCCATTCAATAAATGGCTCCCAGTCCAAACGACGTTGCATGGAGTCTGGGTAGTTCAAAGAAACATACTCATCATAGAAGCTTGGTTCTTCCATGTTGGCCGCATCAATAAACTCGTATCCTTCCACCAAACCGTCTTCAGCAAGTCGGTAGCGAGCGATAGAATCACGCACCCATTGCACGAATTGGCGATACTCATTATTAGTAATCTCAGTTTGATCCATCCAGAAGGAAGGAACTGATACCGTCTTCGTTGGGGAGATCAGGCTGTAAGGAACATCTTGATCCGAATTTCCCATGTTGTAAGAGCCTTGTGGAATGTATACCATACCATAAGGTTGAGCCGGATACCAGCTCGGACGGTCCTGTACTCCTACCAATTCACCGTAGTCGTTTGAACTACATCCGATGAAAAGCACGGAGCTTAAGGCTATGGAAATCAGTTTTTTCATGTCTTTAGACGTTGTTTTCCGTTGAACAACAGCTTGTTATTCACAGGGGCTGCTATATTACAAAAATCTTGGGTTCTTATAACTTCCTTTTTGTCGAGGGGGAATTTCAATTTTAAAGCAGTATCTGGCCATTATTTCATGGCTTCCACCACCTTGTCCTGAGAGTGGCGAAGTAGCCACATCATAAGAGTACCCTAGTTTTAAATCTGGAGTTACTTGCCATCCTATGATAGCAGCAACTGCGTCCTGTAGCCTGTAAGTAACGCCACCCCAGAACTTATTATTATATACACCCATTACATTTACATCAAATGTGGTGCTTCCAGAAGTAAGTTTTACTAAGGTACTTGGCTGCAATTCCCAGTTGCTGGCAGGAATTGCCCAATTGTAACCACCCATTATATAATAGTGTCGTGCATTTCGAAAGAAAGTCTGTGCACCAGGTAAAGAACTATAGCTGTTTACAGCAGTCGTTGTCTCAATAACGCGTGTCGTCGAAACTCCACCCCAAATGTTCTGACTTTCATAATATACCCCAAACTCAGCATCTATTTGGAAACCATTCGCGTCTATTGCGGGTAAGCCTGGATCGCTCAAGCCTGCTGGGCTATTGTAATCCGATGGAATCCACGATGCATCGGATAAAGATCTGTTTAAGAAGCTTGCGCCAGCTCCAATTCCTAAAGAACCATCCCCTAATTGGAATTGATAGGCATACATTAAACGCGCAGATACATTGTTGAAGAATCCAATTTGGTCATTAACAATGCTTATGCCGATACCACCTCCAATCGCTCGGATGGGAATATTAGCGTTGATATTTTGAGTGGTCGGTGCACCTTGGAAACCTACCCATTGGCTACGGTGCATTCCATTAATACAAATGGCACCACCGGAACCAGCTACCCCTGGATTGTAATAAATGCGATTGAACATGTATTGCGAGAATTGCACATCTTGCTGAGATACAGCTAGAAAGGGCAACGCCAAGGCAATGATGAGATAGATTTTCTTCATCCAAACGGGTTAGTTAATATTTGTTGACAACGTGGTGTTGAAATCCCAAATATAAAGCTTTGCACAAAAACGTCTTATTGTAGGGTTAATTTTTAGCAAAATTTTGTTGAAAAGGTTCAAAAATTAAAGAGCTTTTTGAAGAGCTCTCCACCAACGATCCGGAATTTCATTCTGCATGGCTTCCTCATAATCCGCATAGCTACAAGGGATTAGCTTGTGTCTCTCAGAGCTAAGTCCGCTTTCTTCCCGAACAGGAACTTCTATCCACCATCTCCCGCTTAATGGACTTTTGTAAAAGACCAATTGATACTCACCATCGTTTATAAGCACGGTAAATCGTTGATAATCGTTCTTCGAAGCAAATGGATAATCGCCTTTGCGGAGATTGTACCCTTCTAGAAAATACCAAATCATCTGTGCGACAAGGTGCGCTGTTCTGCCTTCTTTGTCTGCTAAGGCATTGCATTCGTAGATCCCGAAGGAGCTTACCTTATCACTGATGCCACTGTATCTGGCAAGAGCGCAGGCCTCTTCACCGGAAAAGCCATTAGGACTATGAAAAGTATTACCTGGCGCGTCGCTTTGTCGAATGGCTGAAATATCAAAGCTCACAATGTCGGCGTCCCTTAAAATGGGTTCGCTTTCGCTGATATTCTTTCGAAGATTCCCTAATCGATGGACGTCAAAAAACATACGCTCCATGAGGTCCTTTTCCTCTTGATTAACAAAATAGCTCTGGTAACCAATATTACTGAAGTTGTAAAGGATATATGGCTTTTGTAGAACGATATGACTTAAAAAGGAACGATGACTTAATTTTTCGTTCTCCTTCCCTAAATCAAATTGCGCATCGACACTAACGAGGTTCACTGTTTGCTCTAAGCCATCATAAGCTCTGTAGTTTCCGTAGGAAATATCTTGGCTGCCTCCAATTATAACAGGAACGATTTGCCTTTTTAGTAATTGATAACAAACTTCTTTCACGGCAACCATGGTGTCTGAAAGCTTTTCGCCAGCGTAAATATTACCTAGGTCCACGACTTTAGAGGACCAGTTTCCCCAGTATAAGGGGTAGAGGTATTTTCTAATTTGATCGGGGCTTTGAGCCGCCCCTGGATTATTGCTTCCTCGATCTTCCAAAACACCAATTAGGGCAATTTGATAATCTTCCAAATCGGGAAGGCCTTCAATTTCAGTGTGAATGCCTATTTGTCGACCAAAAACCTGTTCATTCTCGTCGGCGACCGACTCAATAATGCTGTTGCCTACAGGTGAAAGAAAGTCTTCAAGAATCATTTCTTAGTACTTTTCTTACGGGTGGTCTTCTTTTTAGCAGGCGCTTTTTCTGCAATCAGTTTTATAGCCTCCTCTTTGGTGAGCTTTTCAATCTTAGTCGATTTTGGTAGTTCTACCTTCACCTTACCTTTAATAACATGGAAACGACCCCAACGCGCTTTTTCAACTCGAATACCTTCATCCTCCCAGTGGTGGATAAGTTTTTCCCTCTCCTTTTGCTTTTTCTCTTCGATTAAGGTTACCACGTCATCATACGAGAGGTTCTCGAAATCGTATTTCTTATTCACGTTAATGAACATCGAGTTCCACTTTATAAAGGGACCGAATCGTCCCACCCCTTTTTGAACTGGGAGGTCTTCATAATGCGCGATGGGTTCATCCGCTTTTCGTTTGGCCTCAATTAACTCTTTGGCACGAACCATATCCACTTCCAAGGGGTCTTCTCCATTGTCTAGTGAAATGGATTTTTTTCCGTGTTTGATATAAGGCCCGTAAGGGCCATTGGATACTACTACCGTTTCGCCATCATAGTCGCCAAGCGTTTTAGGCAGCAGGAAAAGATCTAGTGCTTCTTGAAGAGTTACAGAGTCTAAACTTTGGTCCTTATTAAGACTGGCAAATTGTTTTTCGTCGTCGTCGATATCGCCAATCTGCGCCATTGGACCAAAACGACCTAGCCTAACTAAAACGGTTTTGCCGGTTTTAGGGTCCTTACCTAATATTCGTTCCCCAGTAGCGCGGTCAGCTTCTTCTTCTACTTCCTTTAAGTGGGGATGAAACTCGTCGTAAAAACGATGCAACATCTCGGTCCACTCTTCCCCGCCTTGAGCGATGTGGTCAAACTGAGCTTCTACCTGGGCAGTGAAGTTGTAATCTATGACATTCTGAAAGTGCTCAGTTAGGAAGCCATTCACTACATTCCCGATATCTGTAGGAATGAGTTTATTTTTATCAGCACCAGTGGTTTCGCTAAGTGATTTGTCCTTTATCTTTCCGTCATTCAAGCTCATTTGCAAGTACTGACGCTTAAGACCTTCAAGGTTCGATTTCTCGACGTATTCTCTTTTAATAATGGTACTGATCGTAGGTGCGTATGTTGAAGGCCGGCCAATACCTAGTTCTTCTAATTTTTTCACCAAACTAGCCTCAGTAAATCGGGCGGGGTGTTTGGTGAATCTCTGGGTGGCTGTAATGCCACGATAGGCTAGTTTCTCACCTTTCTTACAATTGGGAAGCAAGCCGGATTCCTCTTCATCCTCGTCGTCTCTACCCTCAAGGTATACCTTAAGGAATCCTTCGAATTTAATTACTTCACCTCTGGCGACGAATTCATAGGATTCTACCGGAGTGCCAATGCGGAAAACGGTTCTTTCTAGTTGGGCGTCACTCATTTGAGAGGCAATGGCACGGCGCCAAATAAGCTGATAAAGTCGACGCTGCTCGTCTAGAGTTCCGGCGCTATTACGGTTAAAATTGGTAGGGCGAATAGCTTCATGAGCTTCTTGCGCACCCTTGCTTTTGGCGCTGTATTTACGGGTTTTAGCATAATCTTCTCCGTATGCTTTTTTCACCTCGGCTCCTGCTGCTGCTAGAGCGTCGTCGGATAAATTGAGCGAGTCTGTACGCATGTAAGTGATAAGACCTGCTTCGTATAGTTTTTGGGCAACCGACATGGTGCGACCCACCGAGAAATTGAGCTTTCGAGCTGCTTCTTGTTGCAAGGTGGAGGTGGTAAATGGAGGAGCCGGACTTTTTTTCGCAGGCTTGGTTTCGATGTCGCGAATGCTAAATTGATGTTGGCTGCAGCGCTCTAAAAAGTCACGGGCCTCTTGTTCCTTGTTAAAACGTTTGTTTAGGTCTGCTCGAAAGGATTTAGCATCTTCATTGCTGAATTCAGCGACAACTTTGTAGAAGGCCTCTTCTTTAAAATCGCGGATTTCCATTTCGCGCTCTACTATCAAACGCACGGCTACCGATTGCACTCGGCCTGCTGATAACCCAGCTTTTACTTTTTTCCATAAAACTGGTGAAAGTTCGAATCC
>CBFHRN010000095.1:0-5049 GCA_965658275.1 Croceimicrobium sp. | reverse complement strand
TTGATGTATTCTTTAAATCGATTGGCTACCGATTCATCATCAAATACCTCCTTCGAAAAAGATTCCGGTTCATACTGTTCGTTGAGCTCAAAGTACTCTTTGGTGCGTCCATAAAATTCTAGGGTTTCGGATCGCTCCAGTTCCTTATCCTCTTGTAAATCTTGATCGATAAAGTTTTTGGTGATTTTCAGTATTTCGGTGGTCTTTACGTATTCATTGGAACGAATTTGAATTCGTAAGAATTGCTCAAACCAAAATTTAGCTTCCTCCCCTTTATTTATATTATCAACACTTAGCACTTGAAAGCCTTCTGAAGCATCTTCAGCAAAGATTAAAGCGGCTTTATCTACGCGCGACGGATTAATCCCTTGATAGCTGTAGAGTTCAATTACATCTTCCTCTTCCTCGGTAAATAAGAAGGGCTGCTTCTGCTCCGATTTAAAAAGTGCAATAGCAGGTCCATCAAATTGCAGGTGCCTTAATCGTTCAAAATAAATTACCAATAACTCGCCGCTTTTAACCTGCGGATGATCCGATACTTCGTAAAGCATCTGGGCTAATTTTTGAGAAGCGTTTAAGAAATCCTGAGATTGCTCGAAAAGCTTTTTACATATTTGATACACATTGTTAAACTCCAATCCGCTTGGATGGACGAACTGAAAGTATTCCGGGTTTTTAAAGGCACTATTTAAATAATACCAAACAATATTTAAAGTTGGGGCATCAAGCCCACTTTCGGCCTTACTAAGGACTAATTCTTCTTCCTTTGATTTGTTCCCAACGAGATGAACAGCAAGGTTACTTAGCTTGCTTAGAGTCTTATCAAACATAGTTTCAATTCCTAAAACAAAGGTATCCTATCTGCCCTAACAAAAAGAAAAAAGGTGCCCGAAGGCACCTTTCTTTCACTAAACCAATTGAACTACAAATGTCGCGATAAACTCTGCCAACCTCCGCCATTGAGACAGTCTAAGCCTTCCCGCTTCATCATAGCGGTAGCCTGTCCACTGCGCATGCCTGAGGCACAGCAAAATATTATCGGCTTTTCTAGTTTCTTTAATTCCTTAAGCTTTCCTGCAATTCCAGGTAAAGGCATATTCTTGGAACCTTTTATATGTCCAGATTGAAATTCTTGTTTTGATCTAACATCAATCACAACTGCACCGCGACTTACAAAATCTTGGATGCGGTCACCCTTCTTCGTTAAAAATGAAAATAATCCCATGTAGTGTTTCTTTCCTGCAAAAATGGATGCATTTATAGAATACACAAGTGACCTGCATCACGAGCTTATCAAATCCAAGTTAAAATCTACCTGAGCCGGTTTTCGTTCAACTTTACCCTTAACTGGATTGTAAACATCCCATTCTTTGATTTTATCCGCATAAATAAAGAGAACTATCGCCCTGTATTTATGAGGATTACTAAATCGATGGTAGCCAAGGTCATCATTCAAGAAGCCTTGCAATGACTCCGGATAAGAGTTTTGATAAGTAATTTTTGGGAGTCTATCCTTTTTGATTTTAAAATGCTCTAAAAAAATGGATCCAGCTAAAACCTTGAACCAACCCATTGAATAATGGAAATTATGAATCTTACCAATTTGCCCGGGCTCCCAGCAAGTTAACACCGCTTCTACTAGGTTCGAATCATACAAACGTATCCTTTGATAGTGCTCTTTTGAAAATCGTGAAATACTCCGCAGCACATCAGGTGAGAAATCCACCGCTTTTACCAAACTGCTATACCCCCCGTAACCTGGCCCAAGGTTGAGATTGTAGTGCAGTTGATCTAAATTTACAATTGCCTCCATGATATCTGATATGATATATGAAGGTAAATTAAAAGACCTTTTCAGCCTATGATATTTATCACCTTTGAGGAGTCTAAGGGGCTAAAAATCAAGAATAATCACCTTATTTCGACTAAGTTTAACCTTACCGATTTTCTCCAATTGTTTGAGTAGTCTTGAAATAACTTCCCTCGAAGAATGTAATTCCTCCGCCAACCTCTTATGTGTCACCTCAATTTCTGTATTTCCAACCGCAATACTTTTATCCTTGAGCAGATTCAATAGTCGTTCATCTAGCTTTTGAAAAGCAATAGCATCAATGGTGGCCAAAAGGTTTTCATAGCGCTCGTTGTATGATTCAAGCGTAAACTGTCTCCACTCCTCGAAATCAAGCATCCACTTTGGCAAAGACTTCCTTGGTAAACCAATAAACTCGCTCCCAGCTTCAGCTACTGCTCGTATTTCGCTGGGTTTATCAATCATACAGCAATTGAGCGTCATGGCGCAGGTCTGACCTGGATAGAGGTAATAAAGAAAAATTTCACCGCCATCATCATCGGCCCGGCTTATCTTAATCGCCCCCCTCGTAACCAATGGAATCCACTTTGGAAAGTCACCCATATCCACGATTATTTCCTCTTTTTCATTGCTGAACCACCGGGCCTCAGCGGCAATGGAATCCAGCATCGCATCATTCTTGAAGACAGGGAAATTCTGTTGTAAAATCTCTTTTACGGTATGTTCTTTATTCTCGAATTCGTTCATATCAGGGCTAATATTAAGATATAGCTAAATTAATTAATAATTCGGCCCCACCTTTAAATCGATTTGAAGTTCGTTGGCTCGATTTAACAGTATTTAACATACTCTGTATCTGTATTATCCAACCTTTTGTGATAGAATGGCGTTACCTTTACACGACCACTTAACAATCCATGAAAAAGACTATCACCTTTCTTTTCACCATATTTCTCTTGCAGACTAACTTTCTGCAGGCGCAGTGTAATTTCCCTCTTAATTTAAGGTCTATTGCTTATGGGCCTACTTTCATTGAGGTAGATTGGGACAATACTACTGCAGGATCTTTTGAGATTCGCTATGTGGCACAAGGTGGTAATATTGGTACGGCTCCTATTACAACTACCAGCTCCAAACCATACCGGATTACGGGCCTAAACCCAAGCTCCACATACCTTTTTCAAGTTAGAGAGGTCTGTACTGGAACCAATCCTTGGCCTTCAGCTCAAACTGCTCAAACGAGTTGTAACATTGTTAATCCTCCCTTTACTGCAAATTTCAATGGAGCCGCTTGGACAGTTGGCACTACTTTCCAAGCAGGAACGATAAACTCTTGTTGGCAAAGAGATCCAACGAGCACCGGTTATCTATGGAAACCGGGGCCACCAGCTTTTGTAAGTACCTTTACCGGACCTAGCAATGGCGTGGGGGGCTCAGGAAAGTTTGTAACTATTGACAATCTTGGTTTCACCTTTGGACAAGTTGATTCGGCCTTGTTGATTTCCCCATTATTTGACCTTGGTACTCTAACCGCTCCAAGATTGCGCTTTTTCTACCACATGTATGGCGGGGATATCGAGGACTTACTCGTATATGTATCCAATGACTTCGGGGCCAGCTACCAATTACTGCAAACCATTTCAGGGCAGCAGCAATTTTCAAACTCAGATGCTTGGAAGGAGAGTATCCTCGACTTAGCTGCCTATGCAAATGATACAATTCGTATCAAGTTTGTGAGTTTAGAGCAAACGGTAGGATTTCAAAATGCCACCTCTATAGATGACGTTTCGGTTGAAGAGACGCCAAGCTGCCCTAAACCTCAAAATTTAAGTCTGGTCTCAGTTCGGGCCAACAGCGCCAGCTTTACTTGGACCAGTGGCGGAGCTACGAATTGGGAATTGAGTTACGGTAGCCCTGGATTCGCGGTGGCAAACGGAACAATAATTAGCACTAATTCTAATCCGAGCACAATTACAGGCCTGAGTGCAAATACTAATTATGAGGTATACCTCAGAGATTCCTGCGGACCTGGAGATTTATCTTCATGGATAGGGCCGCTAGCGTTTAAAACAGCCTGTAATCCATTAAGCGCACCTTACACTGAAAATTTTGACGCGAATGGATTTATAACTAGTAATACTTTTAATGGCCTTGGGTCTATAAACTCTTGCTGGACGAGAGGTACTGGAAGTTATGTATGGAAACCGGGACCTCCCTTTTTCTCACCCACCAATACCGGTCCAAGTTCAGACAATACCAGTGGCAGCGGACAATATTATTATATTGAATCAACGGCTTTTGGTGGACTAGACTCAAGCGTTACAACGAGTCCACTGATAGACATCTCTAGCCTTACCGCTCCTCAATTAACTTTCTTCACGCACATGTTTGGAGCAGATATTGTGTCTCTCAAAACTTATGTAGATGGTGGTAATGGTTTTGTCTTAGTCAATACCCAAACAGGACCACAACAAACCTCAAAAACAGATAGCTGGAAAGAGGTAATAATTGCCTTAACAAACTTTTTGAATGACACCATTCAAATCAAATTTGTGGGCTACCGGAATACTAACGGCTTTGCGGCAGATATTGCTATAGATGACATTGATATCGATGAGGCGCCAAGCTGCCCGAAACCTCAAAACTTAGCGCTCGTTTCCGTAGGCACCAATTCAGCGACCATCAGTTGGCAAAGTGGTGGAGCCACCAATTGGAATATCAGCTACGGCGCACCAGGCACAAGTGCGGGAGCTGGAACCCTCGTTAATACAAGCTCCAACCCTTCTACCATAAGTGGTTTAAGTGCCAACACCAATTACGATGTATTTGTCCGTGATAGCTGCGGAAGTGGGGATGTTTCCGACTGGATCGGGCCTCTAAGTATCCGAACCTTGTGCAACCCTATTTCGGCTCCCTATTTTGAAAACTTTGATGGAACGGATTTCGCCCCAGGTACATTTACTGTGGCCGGAACCTACAATAACTGCTGGAATCGCGATTCTTCCGGAAACTACCAATGGTCGGTTGAAGATGGGCCTTCTCCACTTTTTGGCACGGGACCTTCTGGGGATCATACCACTGGGAACGATCAATATATTCTAAGCCAAGCAATATTTGCGGCTGGACTCAGTCAGGTAACCAGCACTGGTGCTCAAACGCCAGCAGTAGATCTTGGAAATCTAACGGTACCCGAATTGCGTTTCTGGTACCATATGTTTGGCACCGGCATCGACTCCCTA
>CBFHRN010000094.1:0-5210 GCA_965658275.1 Croceimicrobium sp. | reverse complement strand
GTTAACTAATAGATCCTTCCGTTAAATATTCAAGAGGCCCGTCGACTGACGGGCCTTTTCTTTTACTAAAAAAGCCACCCTTAATGGGTGGCTTTAAATTTTAAGCATCTTCATATTTGAAGGTCTCCATAAACTTGGTGGTGTAATTCCCGGCGATATAGTCGGGATTATCCATCAAAGCTCTATGGAATGGTATTGTTGTTTTTACGCCTTCAATCACAAACTCATCTAAAGCGCGACGCATCTTGTCGATGGCTTCTTCACGCGTTTGAGCAGTAGTGATCAATTTGGCTATCATCGAATCGTAATACGGAGGAATTGAGTACCCTGCATAAACATGAGTGTCTAAGCGCACCCCATGGCCTCCTGGGGCATGGAATGTGGTAATCCTTCCCGGACTTGGACGGAAGTCGTTAGCGGGGTCCTCAGCGTTAATACGACACTCAATCGAATGTAACTTTGGTTCGTAATTCTTGCCGGATATCTTCACCCCAGCAGCGACCTTAATTTGCTCGCGAATTAAGTCGTAATCAATCACCTGCTCCGTAATAGGGTGCTCTACCTGAATACGGGTATTCATTTCCATGAAATAAAAGTTGCGGTGTTTATCCACCAAAAACTCAATGGTTCCTGCTCCTTCATATTTAATGTATTCACAAGCTTTTACTGCCGCCTCGCCCATTTTCTTGCGAAGAGCGTCGGTCATGAAAGGTGATGGAGTTTCTTCCGTAAGTTTTTGGTGACGTCGCTGAATAGAACAGTCGCGCTCCGAAAGATGGCAGGCCTTACCCGTTTGATCTCCTACGACTTGAATTTCAATATGGCGAGGCTCCTCAATAAGTTTTTCCATGTACATGCCGTCATTACCAAAAGCGGCTCCTGCCTCTTGACGTGCACTTTCCCAAGCTTTTTGAAGCTCTTCTTCTTTCCACACGGCACGCATACCCTTACCACCACCACCGGCGGTAGCTTTAAGCATTACGGGGAAGCCGCTTTCTCGCGCTACTTTAAGAGCATCTTCATAAGACTCGAGAAGCCCCTCCGATCCCGGAATGGTAGGAACACCAGCGGCCTTCATGGTAGCTTTGGCGCTAGCCTTATCGCCCATACGGTCAATCATCTCTGGACTCGGCCCAATAAATTTGATACCGTTTTCGGCACAGATTTTAGAGAACTTGGCATTCTCAGACAAAAAGCCGTATCCTGGGTGAATCGCATCGGCATTAGTAATTTCCGCTGCTGCAATGATATTAGGAATATTCAAATAGGATTCGCTTCCTGCTGCTGGGCCAATGCAAACTGCCTCGTCCGCAAAGCGGACATGCAGACTGTCTTTGTCAGCTGTGGAATAAACCGCTACCGTTGGGATTCCCATCTCTCTACAGGTGCGTATAACACGTAGAGCGATTTCTCCGCGGTTAGCGATAAGTACTTTCTTAAACATAAGCTATGTTTTGGTTAACTTAGGAAGGATCTACCAAGAACAAAGGCTGGTCATACTCTACTGGAGATTGATCATCTACCAATATTTTCACGATTTTCCCAGACACTTCGCTTTCGATTTCATTGAAGAGCTTCATGGCTTCAATGATACAAACAACGGTTCCTTCACTAATTTCATCACCTACATTAACGAACAAATCCTTATCTGGACTTGGACGACGGTAGAAAGTACCAATCATCGGTGATTTAATAGTTACATATTTAGAGTCATCTTCGGCCGAAGCTGCCTGAGCACTTGGAGCTGGAGATTCCGGAGCAGCAGCTGGAGCTGGAGCCGGAGCGGGGGCAGCAGTCATTTGAGGCATGCTAATCACTTGGGTAGCATGCTCACTTTGTACCGCCGACTCGGTTTTAATGTTGATTTTGAAATCTTCGGTTTCGAGGTTAACCTCAGCGGCACCAGAACGGGCCACAAACTTTATAAGATTCTGAATTTCTTTTAAGTCCATGGATGGTGTGTATTAAATAATTAAGGGTGCAAACAAAGCTAAAAAAATTTACTTGGGGTCAAGCGCCCATTTAAGGTATATGGCTCCCCAGGTAAAACCACCGCCAAAAGCGGCAAAAACAAGATTATCACCTTTCTTTAATTGTTGCTCGTAATCCCACAAGCACAAAGGCAAAGTACCATTTGTTGTATTTCCATAACGATCGATATTGAGCATCACTTTATCAGCGTTCAAGCCCATTCGTTTTGCGGTAGCATCAATAATTCGCTTATTCGCTTGATGCGGTACCAACCAATTAACATCATCGGAAGTTAAATTATTACGCTCCATAATCTGAGCACTTACTTCCGCCATATTCGTTACGGCAAACTTGAAAACCTGCTGACCTTCTTGGTGCACGAAGTGCTGCCCGAGTTCAACGGTCTCCTTGGTCGGTGGATACATCGATCCACCCGCTTTAATATTCAAAAATTGACGACCAATGCCATCAGAACGCAAAATACTGTCCTGAACGCCTAAGCCTTCTTCATTAGGTTCTAGTAATACTGCGCCACAGCCATCGCCAAAAATCACACAGGTAGTGCGGTCGCTGTAGTCAATAATGGAAGACATCTTATCACCAGCCACGATTAAAACTTTTTGGTATCGACCCGACTCAATAAATTGAGCCGCTGTGGTTAAACCAAATAAAAAGCCCGAACAAGCTGCCTGGAGATCCATCCCAAAGGCTTTGTTCATGCCCATTTCACTAATTACAAAAGAGGCACTGTTGGCTACCGGCATATCCGGAGTAACCGTGCAGAAAATCACTACATCAATTTCTTCTGGGCCAATGCCGCGTTTTTCTAAAACTTCTTTCGCCGCTTTTATCCCCATGTAAGAGACGCCTTTTCCCTTTTCCTTAAGAATTCTGCGTTCTTTAATACCGGTACGAGTAGTAATCCACTCATCCGATGTGTCTACCATCGTTTCAAGTACCGCATTGGTTAGCTTATACTCTGGAAGATAGCCTCCAATCGCGGTAATTGCTGCTGAAATTGCCATATTAATGGTGCTAAATGCTGGTTAAATGCTGAACAAAATTAGCAAGAGCAAATGACTCGGCGCTTAATATCATGCTTTTTATTGCCTTGGGCCCGCTTGCCCCATGGGCCAAAATAACGTTTCCGTTAACCCCTAGGATAGGCGAACCACCATATTCTTCGTAGTTCAGTTGCGCAATAAATGAGTCCGTAATCCCTCTCTTTTCCGTCAAGCTATAGAAGGCCTCGGTTTGTTTTAAAACCATATTACCTGTAAATCCGTCGCAAAGAATAACATCATATTCATTGTCGTACAGGTATCTAGCTTCAAGGTTCCCCTTGAAATTAGGCTCGGATTCTTTAAGTAGCTTATGGGCCTTCTGATAAAGCAAATTGCCTTTTGAAGATTCCTCCCCTGTATTTAATAAGGCCAACCTGGGCTCTTCTATTTTTAAAACAGACTGGGCATATGCTTTTCCTAAATGAGCAAACTCTAAAAATTGCTCGGCTTTAGCATCGACATTAATGCCAACATCCAAAACAAGCATTTTAGAACCGTCAAGTTTAGGGAATTCAGAAACTACCGCTGGGCGACTAATTCCTGGTAAGGGGCCTAAGACCTGCATGGAGGCAACCATCATTGCACCGGAGTGCCCTGCGGAAGCCAACACATCGATGGTACCACTTTTTAAAGAATGAAAAGCTTTAAGAAGGGTACTGTTCGGTTTGCTTTGAAGTGCTTTTACAGGGTGTTCATCCATAGCGATGTAATCAGCGCATAGATGGTGCTCCCAAGGACCCTCTGACAAATCCTTAAAATCTTCTTTTAAACCGAAGAGGTGAATTTGGGTTTGGTTCTGTAATAAAGGAGCGGCTAATTGCAAACCCTCTAAAACAGCGGTGGGAGCATAATCGCCCCCCCGTAAATCGATTCCGACTTTCGTCATCATAAAAAAAGGCAGTTACAATACTGCCTTCGTATCTTAAAAAGCTTGCGCTTAAGCTGCAGCTTCTTCTTTTTCCATTACTACTTTACCTTTATAGTAAAGTTTACCTTCATGCCAATAAGCACGGTGGTATAAATGAGCTTCACCGGTTACTGAACATACCGCTACAGTTGGCACCTCAGCCTTGTAGTGAGTTCTTCTTTTATCACGGCGAGTTGAACTTTGTCTGCGTTTAGGATGTGCCATTTTTCAAATATTTAGTTCAATAAATCTTTTAATTTGTCCCAACGAGGATCGGTGTCCTCATCCTTGGATTCTTCTTGATTTTGGGGACTCAAGTTCTCTAAGCGCTCTAATACTTCCTTTCCTTTTTTGCCTGCCGCCACATCAGGGTGCACCACTTTTAAAGGTTTGGCTAAAACCGCCATTTCATAAAAGTATTGAGCTAAGTTAACGCGGTATTCTCCATGAGGCAGAACCAGTAGGTCTTCTACCGTATCATCATATTCGTTCCCGAATTTTACCCTTAATTCAGTTTCAGTACTTACAGGTAACCAAAACTTATCATCGGTAATATCACAAGGGAGCCAAAGTTCACCGCTTAACTTCAAAACTAGGTCTAGTTGAGTTTCACGCTTATGCATACTCGCAAAACCTTGCAGTTTTGCTTTTTCAAACTCCTCAAACCCAAATTCTTCAAAGAACTTTTCATCAATTTGAAACTCAAACTGATGTTCCCCTATTTTAAGCCCTGAAAATTGAATTTCAAATTGTTTTAGTCCCTTCTCCATGGCCGTTTTTTTGGGGAGCGCAAATGTATAAAAAAATTAATCTCCACAAGCCTTAGTTACTTTTTTTTGCCTTTGATTTTTAGTGGGTTGGCATTCAATTCTGCGCTTTCTGCTCTATGTCGGGCAATATCAATAGCTGCATAAATCGATTGCCTAAAGCTTGAGGGGTTCGCTAAACCCTGTCCTGCAATGTCGAAGGCTGTCCCGTGATCAGGACTGGTTCGCACGAATGGAAGTCCGGCCGAGTAGTTTACCCCTTCTCCAAAGGATAGGGATTTAAAGGCAACCAAACCTTGATCATGGTACATGGCCAATACAGCATCGTATTGTTTATGCAAACCTGCTCCAAAGAAGCTATCCGCGGGATAAGGGCCAAAGGCCAAGACGCCTTTTTCTTTTGCCTTTTCAATGGCCGGCAAAACTATTTCCTGGTCCTCTTTACCCATCACCCCATTGTCGCCAGCGTGGGGGTTTAGAGCCAAAACAGCGATTTTCCCT
>CBFHRN010000093.1:0-5479 GCA_965658275.1 Croceimicrobium sp. | reverse complement strand
ACAAGCGCGTTCAGTGTATCTTAATTTAGGTGGTGATGCTGCTTATTTAGGGGAATTACCTGCGATACCCGCTCGCGAGTACTTTTTTTTAAACCCTAAACTTGGTTTTACCTATGACTTAGAAGATAATTGGCAGCTTTATGCCTCTTTGGGTCGCAGTGGCAGGGAACCCACTCGAACGGATATCTTGGGTAGCTTGCAAATCAATAGCTTTAATATTGCGGATGTCCGCAATGTGGATAATGTTAAGGCAGAGTATGTTAATGACCTGGAGTTTGGTAGTCGCTGGCAAAACGATAAGTTAAAGCTTGATTTGAACTTATACCTCATGAGCTTTGAGAATGAGATTGCTCCAATCGGTGTTTACATTCCAGAAGGTTTTTACCAGGTTTATATGAATCAAGCCCCTAGTTACCGAAGTGGTGTAGAGCTTATGGCTCATTATCAAATTAGTTCAAGTGTCAATTTAACGAGCCAAATATCTTATTTACATGCCCGTATTAGTAGCTATCAGCCTGCTGGTTTGGATGTGGTATATGAAGACATTCATCCTATTTTGAGTCCGGAGTGGAATGCGAACCTAAGTTTGAATTACCAAGTAAGTAATGCAATTCGCGTGGGTTTAAGAGGTAGATATTTATCGGAGCAATTTATGGAGCTGAGCAATGATCCCAATTTGGTCGTGCCTAGTTCTTTCATCCTGGATCTAAATGCAGCTTGGAAGTTTTACAAGCAACATGAGCTCTCCTTAATGGTCAACAATTTAACTAATGAGCTCTATTATACCTATGGTGCACCTGATCCTTGGAGTGGGGAACCGGCTTTCTTAGTACAAGCTCCAATTAACGTATACGCCACTTTGCGCTTAAGGTTTTAATCTGCGAAATTGGAAGGAATTAATTTTTGAAGAGCGGCCAAGGCATTCTTGAGTCGCTCTTCTTTTTCACCTTTTACGATTTCAAAGGGTCTGTCCAGTTCCGTAATTAGATGAAGATGATCTTCAAATATCTCCTCGCGGTCATTGGGGTTTTCTCTCAACTTATCTGGCTCCCAATCTAAATCTGGATAGCAGATAAGATACAGGTGATTATTTTCGTCTTGAATGCCTCTTTCGATTTTTGGGTTTGTTTTGCGAAACACCCTTTGAGACCAAACCTTAAAATTTATAGAGTCGGTGTCGAAAATGACCAAGCCTTTATGCTGAAGCCTTACCCTCTTTTGCTCCCTTAAATGGCCATGGTAAATCGTTTCTAGAATATGTTCGTTGTAGCTGGGTCCGTTTTCTTCGAGATAGGCACGAGCGAATTCTGGTACCCAAGTGCAGTCCAAAGCATCGCTAAGAAGCTGGCATAACTCCGATTTGCCAGAGCTTTCTGGGCCGGTAATAACTACTGTAGTTGGCCCCATTGAAAATATCCGTTAAAAGCAAGTAGGGTATACAATACAAAAAGTAAGGCGCTGATTTTGAGTCCTCTTTTATAGTAAAGGTAGATGGAGACTCCGTCGATCACAATCCAATACAACCAGTTTTCTTGATAAAGTAAAACCATGAGAGCGGTTGCTACCATGCTAAAAATGGTGGTAAATGAATCTAAATACGGTAGTTTCGAAGTGCTCAGGTTTCGAAGTGAAATACCGGAAATAAATACGATAATGCCCGCTGTTCCAATAATGATAAGGTGAGATTTTAAACCTAGGGGTATGGGACTTTCGCTGAGGCCCTTGCCCCAATTTAAATATCCATAAACTGCCATGAAAATGTAAAAACCCTGCAGGGCCACTTCCGCGAAAATTTTCTTTTCATAACAAAGAACTAGAAACAACGAGCCCGATAAAAAAGCAAATAACCAACACCAAATACTGTTGTAGGTAATTAGGATGGTATAGGCAAGGCTAGATAGAACGGCTGCTATTTCCAGTGCAGTGCTCCTCAAATTAATAGCCTTTAATTTCCATCTCTGATAAATCCCCTTTAAGCACTTTAATAACAAAGGGACTTTGACCCGCTTCGAAAGATCGGCAGATTTCCCCTTCCAAGATTTCGAAAATTAGCTGGGAATCGCCAAAGATCTGTGTGCTAATGGGATTTACTTTGACCTTAATATTAGGGTATTGATGCAATCGTTCAAGAAAATCGTCTACCCGGTCCAGGTAACTTTCAGTTAGTGGATACTTGGAAATTTCTACTGATATTTTCATTAAATGGATTTGATGGCCGCCGCTATCTCAGGTAGGGCCTCTGGATTGGATTCAAAAAGATTTCCGACTACAATCACATCTGCTCCAGCTTGGGCTAATTCTTTAGCTTTTTCCGCACTTCGGATACCGCCGCCCAAAATGATAGGTCTGTCAATCGCACCTCGAACTTGGCGTATCATTTCGGTACTCACGGCTTTTTGAGCGCCACTCCCCCCATCTAGATAAAAATACTGAAGGCCAAGCATCTCTCCTGCCATAGCCGTACACGCCGCTATTTCAGCTTTATCATAGGGTATGGGCTGGCTATTACTCATGTAAATGGCGGTAGTAGTTTTTCCGCAATCAACAAGCATATAGGCTGTTGGTAAAATTTCAAGACTACTCTGTTTTAGATAGGGTGCAGCGATTACTTGATTACCAATTAATAAATCAGGGTTTCGACCCGAAATAAGGCTTAAAAATAAAATTCCGTCAGCTAAGTCCGAAACCTGAAGCACACTTCCAGGGAATAATAAAATGGGAAGGCTCGTGTGTTGGCGAATTTCAGCTAAACAATTCTCTAAATTGTCTTTAGTCATTAAGCTGCCACCTACAAAGATCAGGTCAGCTCCATTTTTCTCAGCACTGTAGCAAAGTGATTCAATTTCCTGAGCAACAGGTTTATCGGGATCGATGAGAACAGCTAAAAGCTTTTTTCGGTCTCGATAGGCTTGGTTAATTATTTGCGAAACATTGGGCTTGCTCATACTCGACAAACCTACTAAATATTAGAATTAGGAGGACTATTTTTTCAGGCCTGATAGCTAAAACAAAGGCAAAAATCTTTTTCGAATTTGAAAAATAAAGGGTAAGTCTTAAGATTTCCATTTTTTCGAATAATTCCTTTACTCATTCCTGTTGCACGATAGGCAAATGGACTAATCCGGATTTCTTTACGGAGATCCAAGCCTGGGTCGTCCTCAATTTTAATAAGCGTTTCTTTCGCACTCCAATAAGCCAAGCTAAAGATTTCCTCATTAGAACTAGAAAGGGAGTTGATTTCTTGCTGGCTTAAAAAGCGCTTTGTGAGTTTGAGCATTTGAGGGCGAAAAGCTTCTAGGTCGATTCCAACCATATGTTCCTTACTAACGACAACGGCCGCATATTTTTTATTGTGACTAATAGAAACACCGCGGTAATTGTTGAGCTGCGGAGCACCTCGTTCTGAATAGCTTAAATCTATATTTCCATCCGTGAGGTGATGTAAGGCCGCCCGTGTATTTAGAAATTCCAACTTCTTCGAAGGGTTTTTAAAATGCTTGAAACGCCCTTGATCTGCTTCCGACAGTAGGTCTATCCATTGGTTCTCCTCCAGGTCGGATTCAATTTCCCAAACCAGTGCCTGAAGATGCTCCCATTGATACTGTTTATACACTGCCATTAGAATATAATTAGCTTTTGATTGCAAAGAACTTAAGGTATCTTTGCACAAATTTTGAAATACGAATATAAAAGATGAGTACAGCTGTAGGAAAATACATCCCGTATAAAGTTAAAGATATTTCTTTAGCCGAATGGGGAAGACGTGAGATTGAATTGGCGGAAGCCGAGATGCCAGGTCTAATGGCACTGCGCGAAGAGTACGGAAAAGAGAAGCCTCTGAAAGGTGCGCGCATTGCAGGTTGTTTGCACATGACTATCCAAACGGCGGTGCTTATTGAGACTTTAGTAGAGTTAGGTGCCGATGTAACCTGGTCTTCATGCAATATTTATTCTACCCAAGATCACGCTGCTGCGGCAATTGCCCAAGCGGATATTCCAGTTTATGCTTGGAAGGGGATGAATGAAGAAGAATTTGATTGGTGCATTGAGCAAACCTTATTCTTCGGAGAGGAGCGTCAGCCATTAAATATGATTCTAGATGATGGCGGTGATTTAACCAATATGGTTCTTGATCGCTATCCAGAATTAACCGATGGTATTAAAGGTCTAAGTGAAGAAACCACTACCGGTGTGCACCGTCTATACGAACGCATGAAAAACGGCACGCTTCCGATGCCCGCAATTAATGTGAACGACTCTGTAACCAAGTCAAAGTTCGATAATAAATACGGTTGTAAAGAATCAGCTGTGGACGCCATTCGTCGTGCCACGGATATTATGATGGCTGGTAAAGTGGCAGTTGTTGCTGGTTATGGTGATGTGGGTAAAGGAACAGCGGCTTCTTTGCGAGGAGCGGGTTGTCGCGTAATCGTGACCGAGATCGATCCGATTTGTGCTTTACAAGCGGCTATGGATGGCTTTGAAGTGAAAAAGATGGATAATGCTGTTGCGGAAGCAGACATTGTAATCACCGCTACAGGTAATAAGGATATCGTGATTGGTCGTCACTTCGAGAATATGAAGGATAAGGCCATCGTATGTAATATTGGCCACTTCGATAATGAAATCGATGTAGCTTGGTTGAAATCCAATCATGGCGAAAGCCACGTGGAAATAAAACCACAGGTAGATAAATATACCATTAACGGAAAAGACATTATCCTTTTGGCCCAAGGTCGATTGGTGAACTTAGGATGTGCCACTGGTCACCCAAGTTTTGTAATGTCTAACTCATTTACAAACCAAACGCTTGCGCAGATTGAGCTGTGGAAGAATTCCGAGAAATACGGTAATGAGGTTTATACCTTGCCTAAGAAGTTAGATGAGAAGGTGGCCGAATTGCACTTGGCTAAAATTGGTGTAGAACTCGAGGAATTGTCTCCAGAGCAAGCTACATACATCGGCGTTACAGTAGAAGGTCCTTACAAACCAGAATACTATCGATACTAGTGATTTTTCACTATCAAATTTTAAAGGCCTGCTAAAAATAGCAGGCCTTTGTTTTTTTAGACATCTTTTAAACTAGCATTATAGTTAGGGTTAAACGAATTTTGTTGTAATATTGTTAGTGTAAATTACTTTATAATGTTTTCTACAATGAATGTCTTTCAGCTCATTGCTATGCATACGACGGAAATGGTTTGTTTGCATGATGCTGATAATACCATTCGTTTTGCAACCCCCAGTTCGGAAAACATTTTAGGATTCAAATCAGAACAGCTGATAGGGAAGAAGTTAACCGACTTTTTATCGGAGGAATTCATCAACGAGATGGACTTCACAACCTTGATGCGCTTTTTTGATCAGCCTGGAACTCGTATACGTTATCAGATTAACCATGGTGAAGGTCGTTTGCGATGGTTGGAAACTTCTTATACAATTCTAGAGGGTATTGGAAATGTTCAATATCGCAGTTTGA
>CBFHRN010000092.1:0-5856 GCA_965658275.1 Croceimicrobium sp. | reverse complement strand
CAAGTGTACACCAAAACAGTGGAGGGCTCCAACTTAGATGCTTTTAAGGCTATTGCGGTGCTGGAAAGCTCGCCCGACCTTATCCTAGAAAAATTAAGGGATGCCGACCATTTTGAAGATTGGATGCCCAATTGTGTTAGCTCTAAACTGGAAAAGCGCGATGGGGCATTGCAATACCATTACGTAGAAACCAAAACGCCTTTCCCACTGGATAACCGCGACAGTTACTACCTCTTTGACTATGAGCTGAGCGAAAAGAAGAGCCTCATAAAAGTTAAGGGATTACCGAAATACGGACCTAGTAGAAAAGGTATCGTTCGAATGCCATCCATAGAAGGCTTTTGGTTATTGGAAGTTTTAGGACCGCAAAAAACCCGTGTGAGCTATCAATTACAGGCCGACCCAGGAGGGAATATCCCGGCATGGGTTGCCAATCAAGGCTCCATAGATTTACCCTTCAACACCTTGCGCAACTTAAAAGCGCAGCTATCTAAGAAATAATCGATTTACTGCCTTTTTACAGAGGCGATAGGCTACCTTACCTTGCTAAATTTGAAGCGGATGATGGAGATCGATAAAAGCAAACCCATTCTTGTAACCGGAGCCAATGGATATGTGGCCAGCTGGTTGGTAAAAAGCCTGCTGGATGAAGGACTAAAAGTGCACGCCGCCGTGCGTAATCCCAATAACGAACAAAAAGTTGGGCATTTAAAAGCGCTTGCGGAAGCGTCTAAGGGCGAGTTAAAGCTATTTGCCGCCGATCTTTTAAAAGAGGGTTCTTATAAAGAAGCCATGCAAGGTTGCGAATTGGTCTACCATACGGCATCTCCTTTTAAATCAGAAGTAAAAGACCCGCAGAAAGAACTGGTCGACCCTGCCTTGAAGGGTACGGAAAACGTATTGCGCAGTGCCAATGAAACCGAGAGCGTAAAAAGAGTAGTGTTGACCAGTAGTGTGGCAGCGATTTTTTCGGATGCTCAAGAGTCGGTCGACAAAGGAGTACTCACGGAGGCCGATTGGAATGAAACGGCTTCTTTAAGCTACCAACCCTATGCCTACTCCAAGACCCTAGCTGAAAAAAAGGCCTGGGAAATGGCAGAGGCCCAAAATCGATGGGACTTAGTCTGTATAAACATGAGTTTTGTGCTGGGTCCCTTCTTAAGCCAAACGGCCAATGACTCAGAATCCATTACTATCCTTAAAATGTTTGGGGATGGTCAGCTCAAAATGGGGGTCCCCAATTTAGGAATGGGAATGGTCGACGTACGCGATGTAGCAGAAGCTCATAAAAGAGCAGGCTTCAGACCAGAGGCCCAAGGACGCTATATTACTTCGGCCCACAATACCAATTTCCTCAGCATTGGGCAAAGCATTGCCAAAAAGTACGGCAAGGATTACCCCTTACCTAAAAAAGCGCTGCCCAAATGGTTGGTTATGCTTGCAGGACCCTTTCTCAATAAAAGTTTTACCCGCAACTACGTAAAACGCAATGTCAATGTACCGGTTAATCTAGACAACACTAAAATCAAGCGCGAATTGGAAATGGATTTTCGCCCCATGGAGGAAACCCTGCATGACGGATTTCAAGAAGTAATCGACAAGGGACTGCTTTAAAGAACCTTGCGATTTTCGT
Source organism: Croceimicrobium sp. (assembly GCA_965658275.1). GTDB lineage: Bacteria > Bacteroidota > Bacteroidia > Flavobacteriales > Schleiferiaceae > Croceimicrobium. The sequence goes on along the minus strand of CBFHRN010000092.1, from coordinate 4,223 downwards.
GTCTTTCAGGAAATAGTGCAACCGCCTGTCGTATCGAATTAGGCGCGCTTAAACAGCCTTAAATTTAAGCCTTTCGGCTGAGGCGACTCAAGCCATAATAAACCACCACCAAGCTGATTAAAGTTAAACCGCTGGCTACGAAAAAGGGAGCCCCAGGCATATATACCTCATGGGCAGGATCGGTGTAATAGCGGAAAATACCTGTCATTAAAGGTGGACCAATAATGGCTGCCAGCATCGATATATTGGTTAAACCACCTTGTAGTTCTCCTTGGGCATTGGCTGGGGTTTGACCGGCCATTACGGATTGTAAAGAGGGACCCGCAAAACCACTTAAGGCATAAGGTACAATCGCGGCATAAATCATCCACACTTCCGTAACCAAGCCCAATAAAAGCATGCCTACGATGTAAAAGAAAAAGCCCACATACACCGCTTTTACCTCACCAATTCGAGCGACTACCTTTCCGATTAAGAAGCCTTGTACGATGGATACCATAATCCCCACAAAACCCAGCGACAGTCCTATCTGAAGTGGGCTCCAATCAAAGCGCTCCTTGGTGTAAAAGGACCAGTTGGACTGGGTGGCGTGAGAGGCGATGTAAATGATGAAGAAACTCATCAATAAAGGGAATAAGAGCTTATTGGAGATAATACTTTTTAAAGTTCCAATGGGATTGGCGCGCTTCCAGGAAAAGTCGCGACGGTTTTCGACACTTAAAGATTCGGGTACTATGAAATAGCCATACAGCCAATTCAATAAAGCCATGGCTGCGGCGACCATAAAGGGAACTCGGGTTCCGAATTCCCCCAACAAACCTCCAAGGGCTGGCCCCACAATAAAACCCAAACCGAAGGCTGCGCCGATCATACCAAAATTCTTCGCACGATCCTTCGCTTCACTAATATCGGCGATATAGGCATTGGCTACGGTGAGGCTACTGCCGCAAATCCCCGAAATAATGCGGGCTATAAAGAGCCAGGTCAAGGTGGGGGCAAAAACAATCACCAAATAATCCAAACCCAAGCCCAAGAGCGAAATCAGCAATAGCTTACGTCGCCCATACTTATCGCTTAAGGCGCCCAAAATAGGGGCAAAAATGATTTGCATGCCGGCATAGGTTGCGGCCAAGAATCCACCAAATACAGCCGATTCGCTATTTCCTAAATTGGTTAACTCCTGAATTAAGTCAGGTACAATAGGAATGATGATCCCGATACCGATAACATCAATTAGAATCGTGATAAAGATGAAGCGAATCGCCGCTTTTTTCCCCTTCATAATGGTGTTTTAAAAAGAGGATGAGCCTCAAAGGCCTCTCTCTTCACGGCAAAGGTACTACGGTCCAACCGTAAATACACGACTTATATTAAAACCAAAGTGCAAATCGCCTTCCAACCAAGATCCCGTATTCTGACCAAAGATGTAGGGTTCTGCTACGCCACGGGCATTGGTCACAAAGAGTTGAAATACATGCCCACCGGTTTCTACATCAAATCCGAGGGATAGGGCATTGGTGAAATTCGTGAAATTAAGGTTCTCTGGCAGCGCTAAGGGATCCACGGCAATATCGGGGTATTGATTTGGATTCAATACGGGTACATATTCAACTGTTAAAGCTACCATGGGAGTTACCTTATAGCGAGCTGCAAGACCAAGAGCAAACAAGGTATTATTGTCGGCACTTCGCTGTACTAAATTGGAGTGGATAACCGTAGGAACCAGCTCCGCACTAAAATTCTGACTGAATTTCCGTGAGATTACCAATTCATGCACATAGCTCGTACGACGATTGAAATTGCGCTCCACCCCATCATTATAACGCTGGGCAGAATAATACATCGAAGAGTAGCCCACAATGCTCACGGGCATATTACGAGCTCCCTTAGATTGACGCGCTAAGCGATACTTAGCAAAGAAATCATAGGTCTTTAAAAAGCCGGTGTGTCCCATTCCGACATTAAGCCAAGTAGTGGGACTATAATCTAAAGTCAAGCGTACTTGGGCATTATCTAAGCCCATGAAGTTGTAGAGAAAATCGTCATTAAAGGCCCCAAAACGGTGCAAAATGGTGTACTGCAAAACACCCTTAGCCGGCATTTCATTGGTTTGAAGGTTTACCACCTTCGTTCCTTTCCAAGTTGCAAAGGCATAGGTCGTAGCAGGCTTGGTTTTCGCCTCTAATTCTGCTAATAAATCCTCTTGCGCCAAGCCCAGCAGGGGCATCAGCAACAAGCTTACTGCAATGGATAATGTTTTAGTCATACTGGAATTTTACAGTGATCTTCAAATCATTACTGATATTATCTTTCTTGGAAGCAGGAATTTCCACTTTATAATCGGAAGCTTTAATGAAAAAATCACCGCTCAAACTTAATTTACCCTCTTTAACTTCCACTTGCACTGCTTGCTCTACAGGCTGGTCCACACCATGGATGCTCATAATGCCTTTTAATTGCCATTGATAGCTTTGATTCTTAGTCAAATCAGGTTGCTCAAAATCAAGCACATTACCTTTGAAACTAGCATTGGGGTATTTCCCACTTTCCATGTAGTTCTCGTTAAAATGCTCTTGCATCAAGGCTTTTTCAAACTGAAAAGCTTTAACCGGTACCAAAAAAGCAAATTGACCATTGGCTAGATTGAGAATACTCGAGGACTGCTGGTTTACGGCTTCAATATCCTCGACTGCGGCGCCGCTATAGAACTTCACATAACCACTGCGCGTACTTAACTTTTGAGCCGATAAGCTAAAGGTGGTCAATAAGGCTAAAATCAGGATTCTCATATTTAATTATTTGGTGCGCCATTGGAAACCCAAGCGCTGATTAATTCAATTTCGCAATCGGTTAAGATATTGCTGCCGGGAGGGGGCATCAAGTTGCCAGTAGTTCCTTTTATTCGACCTACCAACTGGCCATTATCGGCAATGGTTTTGGTATCTGCATAAGTGGATAAATCCAAAGCCCCCACGCCATTTGGACCATTATGGCAACCCGCCCCGGTACAATTGTCGGTTAAAATAGCTTTGATATCTTTCTGATAGGCCACATCAAAAGTGTCGCAATCCCTCGGCTCCCTTATATCTTCTAAGTTTTCGGATTCACAAGCAAACATCAGACTCATGCCTAAGAGGCAGATAATTTTTCGCATTCCTTTGGTGTTTTGCTCGAGCTTCGAGCGGTTTTCCTTTTCTTTATATACGCATACCCTGCTAATATAGTTTGTTAAAAAGCATAAAGCCCACAAAATGAAGAAACTAATTTGGATGAGCCTCCTAATTCTAGGCATCGCCTTTCTCGGATACCTCTACGTCTTCCACAAACCGCATCGCGATGCCGCTAGCGAAGCTGCGAGTCAAACTTTAAACGCCAATTCTTTAGTAAACCAGTTCAACCAAGACCGATCCCTAGCGGATTCCATATACCTCGATCAAGTGATTGCGGTAAAAGGAATTGTATCCAAGATTGAGGGAAATGCGATAAACCTCCAGGAAGGAATCTATGCTCAATTGGATTCAAATGCCGCCCCTGGCAATCTTCAAGTTGGCGATAGCGCCTTAATCAAAGGAAGAGTGATTGGATTTGATGATTTATTCGGTGAAGTTCGACTGGATTTCGCTAGTCCTGGTAATCAATAAACCTTATCCCCTTTCTTAATCCGAAGGATTTGGAAAAATCCGATAAGGAAAAACACCGATAAAGATAAGGCACTGGCTTTCATACTGCCCGTTAGTTGAATAAGTGAGCCATAAACAAAGGTGCCGGTAATTATGGCTACCTTTTCGGTAACATCGTAAAAGCTAAAGAAACTGGCGCTCGATTCTGTTTCAGGCAAGAGCTTGGAATAGGTACTGCGACCAATAGCCTGTATACCGCCCATCACTAAACCGACCAATCCACCAATCGCGTAAAATTTATACTCTACCCAAGGATCGGTCTTGGAAAGCAGGTAAGCCATAACACAAATTAATGTCCAAATTAGAATGCTAATCTTTAAGCTTTGTAGATTCCCAAAGCGTCTTGATAAATAGGCAAATAAATTAGCCCCTCCTATTCCCACAAATTGAATAATGAGGATGGTCGCAATAAGTTTACCCGACTCTAATCCCAACTCCTGATCTCCAAATAAACTAGCCAGTAGGATTACAGTTTGAACCCCTACACTAAAAAAGAAGAAACTGTAAAGGAATCTTCGCAAATTAGCTTCGTCGCTCAACTGA
>CBFHRN010000091.1:0-6127 GCA_965658275.1 Croceimicrobium sp. | reverse complement strand
TAGACGGCAAGATTGAGAACAATTGGGCGGTACACCAATTGCAAACCACCAGTAATTTCTCCCCACGCAGCAAATGGTTTTCGTGGTTAATTGGTGGCCTTAACTATCAAGTAGAGCACCATTTATTTGCTCACATTAACCACCTACACTATCCCAAAATAGCGGCGATAGTGTCCGAAACAGCCAAGGAGTTTCAGATTCCTTACCACTGTCAACCTACTTTCTGGTCTGCTCTGCGGGCGCACGGAAAGATGCTTTATCAATTAGGTCGCAATTAGCGAACCTCATCGGCCTTTTCAGGCCTCAACATCAGAACTATGTCTCAACGATATGCGACTCGCGGCAAGAATGCACGCAAGTCACCCAACGGAAAAGGTCCTAGACCTACAAGCCGACCGAATGGTCGACCGAAAAAGAAAAAGAAGGAAAGTGATTTAAAGCGATCTGACTTAATTCACCAGGCGCAAGTGCGCAAAGAAGAAGTATTTGAAGCAAGCTTCACCTTTAATGAAAGTGGATTGCATCAAAAGCTAATTCAAAACCTGGAAGCCAAAGGGTATAAATACCCCACTGAAATCCAAGAAAAAAGCCTGAAAGTACAATTAGAAGGACGCGACATTTTAGGTATCGCAAAAACAGGCAGTGGCAAAACGGCCGCCTTCTTATTACCTGTTTTGCAAAAGCAAATTGAAGGTAGTTTCCAAACTTTAGTTTTGGCACCTACACGCGAACTTGCCTTACAAATTGCGGATGAATACCGAAGCCTCAACAAAGGCATGCAACTCTTCAACTCCACCTTTATTGGAGGCACCAATATGAATACGGATCTGCAAAGAGCGGGAAAGCGCAATGATCTCATTGTGGCGACACCAGGTCGATTATTGGATTTATTTGAAAGAGGTGCCATTCACTTTAAAGCCTTAAAGTGTTTGATTATTGATGAGTTCGACCGCATGTTAGACATGGGCTTTGAACGCGACCTAAATAAGATTATCGACGCTTTGCCTATCAACCGTCAAAACTTGCTATTTTCGGCTACGCTCGACCCAAATCAAGAGCGAAAAATACAAGCTTTATTAAATGACCCCGTGCGCTTGCAAATTAGCAGTGGTAATTTAAGCAATGACCATGTCCAGCAAGAGCTCATTGAAGTAGAGTCCGGACAAAGTAAAATGCCGATTCTTATTCAGCTTTTAAAGCAAGAAGAATTTGACCGTGTTATTCTATTTGCGGAAACTAAACGATGGGTCTCTAAGATTAAACGAAAACTCTCTCAGGAGGGCATTCGATGTGATGAGATACACGGCGACAAGAGTCAGAATTACCGCCAGAAGGCATTAAATAAGTTTAAAAAAGGTCACATTCAGGTATTAGTAGCTACCGACGTAGCCGCTCGAGGAATTGATGTTGACGATGTAAGTCATGTCATCAATTACCAAATCCCCCAGAGCTTAGATAGTTACATCCATCGAATTGGCAGAACGGGTCGCGCAGGAAAAACCGGCATGGCTTACACCTTTGTAGAATCGTAAATTAATATATGGGAAGATCACAAGAAACCTTTGGTAAAAAGGAGCGAGAGAAAAAGCGAAAGAAGAAAAAAGAAGAGAAAGCCCGTCGTAAGGAAGAGCGCAAAGCAAATCCGGAGGAAAAGGGAGACAACATCACCTATATGGATGTTTATGGAAACTTCCATGAGACGCCCCCTGAGCAAGCTGAAAAAGTTAAAGCCAAGGACATCAGTTTAAACATGGAGCGTATTGAGGTCGCCCAAGACGATGATGGACTGCGCCGAGGAACAGTTACACACTTCAACCACAGTAAGGGTTACGGCTTTATCAAAGACAAGAAAAGCGGGCAAAGTATTTTCGTTCACGTTAATTCTTTGGAAGAAGAAGTGATTGAAGGAAACTTAGTAAGCTTTGAGACCATGAAAGGTCCCAAAGGGCCCAATGCGGTTAAAGTTAAGGTTATCCGATAATTAAGGTTTAGACTTGGGTGTTGTGGGTGCGGAATAAGCTGTAATTTCGCGGCCGCAAAAACCAAGGCTATGCAATTCGACTTCAAAGAAATTCTTTCGGCTACCATGATTCTATTTGCTGTAATAGATATCATGGGCAGCATTCCGCTCATTATCTCCCTGCGTAAAAAAGTAGGGCATATCCAAAGTGAGAAAGCCAGTATAGTGGCGGCTGGTATTATGATTGTATTTCTCTTTTTAGGAGAAAGCATTCTCAAGTACTTAGGCGTAGATATCAATTCTTTTGCAGTAGCAGGTGCCTTGGTATTACTCATCTTAGCCCTGGAAATGGTCTTGGGTATCACCCTCATTAAGGATGAAGAGCCGAAATCGGCTTCCATTGTTCCCCTCGCCTTTCCCCTAATTGCTGGAGCTGGGGTTATGACCACCATTGTTTCGATTCGCGCCGAATATGCCGCCGAAAACATAGTCGTAGCTATTATCATCAACTGCATTCTCGTATATGCCGTATTAAAAAGTGCCGCGCGTTTGGAACGCCTTTTTGGAGAAAGCGGTCTCAATATATTGCGAAAGGTATTTGGCGTTATTCTTCTCGCCATTGCAGTGAAGCTTTTTTCCGAAAATGCAACGCTCTTGTTTACCCTGCGCTAAAATCAGCCTTAGGGCGGATGCGATTTCAATCAATCATTTACCTTTGCCGGCATGAATCAAGAGGACTTATTTAAGAAGGTAATTGCCCACTCTAAGGAGTATGGCTTTATCTTCCAATCGAGTGAAATATACGACGGGTTATCAGCTGTGTACGACTATGGTCAAAATGGCGTAGAACTCAAGAAAAATTTGCGCGACTATTGGTGGAAAGCCATGGTTCAAATGCACGAAAATATTGTAGGGCTAGACTCGGCCATTTTCATGCATCCTACCACTTGGAAAGCCAGTGGCCACATAGATGCTTTTAACGACCCCTTAATCGACAATAAAGATTCGAAAAAGCGATACCGCGCGGATGTTTTAGTGGAAGACTACGCCGAAAAATTGCGCCAGAAGGCAGATAAAGAAGTGGCCAAAGCGAAAAAACGTTTTGGCGATGACTTCGATGAAGCCATGTTCCGCGAAACCAATCCACGGGTAAAAAAATATTTGGACGAGGCCGATTCGAGCGTAAAGCGATTAGCACGAAGCTTGGAGGCCGGCGACCTAGAAGACGTAAAAGCACTTATTGAGGAAAAAGGTATTGTTTGTCCTATTAGCGGTTCTAAAAGCTGGACGGATGTGCGTCAATTTAACCTCATGTTTGGCACGCAAATGGGCTCAGTGGCCGAAGGAAGCTCCACTCTTTATCTGCGCCCTGAAACGGCCCAAGGTATATTCGTAAACTTCTTGAATGTGCAAAAAACCGGTCGCATGAAAATTCCTTTTGGAATTGCCCAAACCGGTAAAGCTTTCCGTAACGAAATCGTAGCCCGTCAATTCATCTTCCGCATGCGCGAATTCGAGCAAATGGAGATGCAATATTTTGTGCGCCCGGGCGAAGAAATGAAATGGTACGAGTACTGGAAAGAGCAACGGATTCAATGGCATAAAGCCTTGGGTATAGACGACTCCTATTACCGTTTCCACGATCATGAAAAGCTCGCGCATTATGCCAATGCCGCTGCCGATATCGAATTTAATTTCCCCTTCGGATTTAAAGAGCTCGAAGGTATACACAGTCGTACGGATTTCGACCTAAAAGCCCACGAGGAGCACAGCGGTAAAAAGCTGCAATTCTTTGACCCCGAGTTGGGTAAGAATTACGTGCCTTATGTGATTGAAACTTCCATCGGACTAGACCGCCTTTTCCTAGCAGTGCTTTCCTACGCTTACCGCGAGGAACAATTGGAAGATGGAAGTAGCAGAACTGTTTTGCGTATTCCAGCACCTATAGCACCGGTAAAAGCAGCGGTACTCCCCTTAGTGAAGAAGGATGGTTTACCCGAGATATCGCGAGATATCATTGAAGAATTACGCTACAGCTATAATGTACAATACGATGAGAAAGATGCTATTGGCAAGCGTTACCGCAGACATGATGCCATCGGCACCCCTTTCTGCATTACGGTAGACCATGAAACAAAAGAAGATCAATGTGTAACGGTGCGCGATCGAGATACCATGCAACAAGAACGAGTTGCGATTGCTGAGCTCCCTAAAATCCTTGGAGAGAAACTGAGTCTGAGCACATTACTAAAACGATAAATTTTAAAGGAAACCTAGTCTAGGTTTGAAATTTACCTACATTTGTGGTTCATTGTTTAACAACCAAATCTCGAGAGAAGGATGAAAAAAGTAAGTTTTTTTGCATTTGCACTGATTTTCGCTGGTGCAGTAGCATGTAACAACGCTCCAGCAGAAGAAGCTGCTGATGACGCAGGTGATGCTGTAGAACAAGTAGCTGACGACGCTGCTGAAACTATGGAAGAAGCTAGCGACGCTATGGAAGAAGCTGCTGATGACGCAGGTGAAGCCATGGAAGAAGCTACTGAAGCTACTGAAGAAGCTGCAGACGCTATGGAAGAAGCTGTAGAGCAACCTATGCACGCAGAAGGTGATCACAGCGAGCACGCTGAGCATGCTGACGGCATGTAAGAGCGTAAGCTGAAAAAATAAAGATCCCGATAGTGAGTCGCTCTCCTTTCGGGATTTTTTTATGCCCTAAAATTCAGCTTGAGCGGCCAAAACCCAGCCTATCCATTTCTTATCTTAGCGGCAAAGAAGTAATTATGGCCGTAGCTAAACCTTTCAACCTTCAAGCCTGGATCGACGAAAATCGCGATAAGCTAAAACCACCCGTAGCGAATAAAAATCTATACCCGGCTGGGGAAGATTACATTGTAATGATTGTAGGCGGACCTAATGCCCGCAAAGATTACCACTACAACGAAACGGAAGAACTCTTTTACCAGATTGAAGGTAACATTACGGTGCGTATACAAGACGAAGGTAAGCCCGTCGACATTCATTTAGGTCCGGGTGACATGTTCTTACTTCCTCCCAATGTACCCCACTCCCCCATGCGCTCGGAAGGCTCCATTGGATTAGTGATTGAACGAGTGCGCGAAGACCAACATAAAGACGGTTTAATGTGGTTCTGCGACCATTGCAACCACAAACTTCACGAAACCTACTTCCACCTCAACAATATTGAGAAAGACTTTTTACCCCGCTTTAAGGAATACTACAATACCGAGGGATTAAGAACCTGCGACAATTGTGGTCATACCATGGAAACCGATCCTCGTTTCACGGAATAATGGACGAAGTAAAAGACTTAGATCAAATTCAGGATTGGCTGCATCAATGCCTTAAGTCTTTAGGCGCGCCATTACAAGTGCGTAAAGAAGGCGAACGAGGCCTCGAAATAGCCGGCACCAAGCGCGTGATGCAAGGCAAACAAGAGGTCGATGGTTTTTACTTTGCCTCCACCGTATGCAAGCCCAAAGACATCCGTCTTTACTTCTTCCCAATTTACACCGACCCTGATTTATACGAGCTTTCGGCAGATTTAGAAAAGATGCTCAAAGGCAAGAGCTGCTTTCACATTAAGCGCTTAAACGATGACTTAAAATCGGAACTGCAAAGCATGATGGAGGCCGGTAAAAGGCGCTATGAAGAAAAAGGTCATATCTAGAATCTAAAATTCAATTTGTTGTTATATTTGCCGCCCTGTTATTGATTGATTCAATAACCTTTGCCCAGGTGGCGGAATTGGTAGACGCGCTGGTCTCAAACACCTGTGCCTTCGGGCGTACCGGTTCGACTCCGGTCCTGGGCACTTCAAAACGAAGAATAACCCTTGTTAGTCATTAGATTAGCAAGGGTTTTTATTTTTTTACTGAAACCTTTTCACCACACATGCTTAGAAGAAATCAATCTAAATGCTAGGCCTTGAATGATTTTGGCATTTGAATCTTGCTGTTTCTTTCCTATCTTGCTGTTAACAAAAAGACCATCGCTGCTTCGTTTCATAAAAACATTCCATTCTGGGTTTATCCCCCAAAGTCTATTGACATTATCGGAGTTTTTCTAGGGATATAAAGTAGTTATGCTTAACCAAAAATAAAAAACAAGACTGTAGATGGACAACAAAAATCAACTGGTTAAAAA
>CBFHRN010000090.1:0-6446 GCA_965658275.1 Croceimicrobium sp. | reverse complement strand
CTTCGCTTACGAGCCCATTCCGGCTTGTCCTCAATTAACGAACATCGCCTTAAGTACCGTAGGTATTACTACCGCTACTTTCACTTACAATAGCGGTGGCAATTCAGTACAATACGAGTGGGGTCCTGTTGGATTTACCCAAGGAACTGGTACCACTGGTGTTACAACTTCAGGAACTGGTACTATCACTGGTCTTAGTAACGCTTCTTGTTACGATGTTTACTTACGCACCGATTGTACTGCAGGTGGTAATGGCTATTCCATTTGGTCTGGTCCTTTCACGGTATGTACTTTATGTTTAACGCAGAGCTTACCTTATTCCGAGAACTTTGATCTTGGTTTAGGATGTTTTGTGGTAACCGATGGCGGAACAACTTCAGCCACATGGATTCACGCTACTTCAGCTAATACTACTACCACCACAACGGGTACAGCACTTGACGCTTCTCCAGGTTGGGTAGAAGCCGATTCAGATGCCGCTGGTTCTGGTGGTGTAACGATGGATGAAGAATTAACTTCAGCCTATATCGATGCAAGTAATATTACGGGTACTCTTTATTTGGAGTTCGATCAATACTACAACCACTTAGGTTCTAATGCGGAAGTAGACATTTGGAATGGTACTTCTTGGGTGAATGTATTGACTCAAAACACGCAAGATGTAGGTGCTTTCGGTAGCCCAGATCATCAAAAAATTGATATCACTCAGTATGCTAACGACAGCTTACAGGTTCGCTTTGTTTATAAAGACAATGGTGTTTGGGCCTGGTGGTGGGTTATTGACAACGTATTGGTACAAGAAGAAATTTGTGCCCGTTCCACCAATTTCGTCACAGCCTTTGCCACAGCTGACTCTATCGGTTTAGCTTGGGACCCAGGCGCTGGAACTAACTTTAGCATCGAGTATGGTCCTAGCCCACTTACGGCTGGCTCAGGTACTGTAGTAGGCACCACCGATTCTACCTTAACCATCACTGGTTTAACGGCTCAGACTTCTTACGACTTTATCTTAATCGATAGTTGTTCCGGTGGTACAGCAAGTTTACCAGTGTTCTTAACAGCAGCTACAGCTTGTGCTATTACTACTCCAGCTGTATTGCCTTTAACAGAAGACTTTGAAACTTATACACAAGGGCCAACCTTTACCGCACAAGATTACTTGTGTAATACGGGATATTTCTGGTCCTTAAATCCAGTTTCGGGTAACTCTCAGTTCCGTTTACAGGCGAGTGCTACGCATCCACGCGGTGGCACCCAGGCTTTAACCATGGACCGCACGAGCTTTGTTTCGACCCCGGAAATTCAGAGTTCTATAATGACCGTAGACTTATCCAACTACACTGCTGCTGCGGGTATCGAGTTAAGTTTCTACTGGATGCGTCATACTACTACTTCTCGTCCAGGTAATAAAGTATATGCTCGTGGAAGTGTTTCTGATACTTGGGTGGAATTAGCCAGCCTTAACAATACTACCTCTGGATCTTATGATTCAATTATCGGTTTAGACATTGTTGCGCCATTAGGCTTAGCAGGTCAAACTGTAGGTGCTACTACTCAGATTCGTTTTGACGAAGAAGGTCAGAGCATTGGCTTTAGCACTACTTGTTGTGATGGTTACACTTTAGATGATATCACACTAGAAGCGGTAGCTTGTCCTTTACCTGGTGGCTTAAACGTGAGTGGTGTATTTGACACTACCGCTACCTTAAACTGGGCAGGTTCTGCTAGCGCTAGCAACTTCCAATACTGGTTCGGTCCTTCTGGTTTCTACCAAGGAACTAACAGTACGGGTGGAGCTTTAGGCTTTAGCACCACTTCAGGTGTTGTGGTAGATACTCTATCTCCATTTACTTGTTATGAGTTCTTGGTACGTACGGTTTGTCAGCCTGGCGATACTTCAGCTTGGGCAGGACCATTCCAGTTCTGTACACCATGTTCACCTATTTCTGCTCCTTATTTTGAGGATTGGGATGGTTTGACCGCTCAGTCTAAGGATTTGGGTTGCTTTACCGGTATAGAGGATGCTACCTTTAATACTTCAACCTTTGTAGGTGTAACTATTCAAAACAGTACCTTCTACAATCCATTCTCTACCCCTAACTATGTAGAGCTGGACAACTCTAATAACAATACCTCACCATTAATGCTTGTTTCTCCTCCTACGACGGATTTAACAGCGGGTGATAAACGTTTGGTATTCTATTCACGAGGATTATTCGCTGCCACTCCTTCCTTTAGTGTTGTAGTGGGAACCATGTCTGATGGTACTAATGCCTCTACATTTAATCCTATTGACACTATTAATGTTGATGGTACGGCCTTCACGAGATACGTGGTTAATTTAACTACTGCTAATGGCTATAATGGTACCGATCAATTCTTTGCGATTGCACATGGTCAAGAAGCAACTTTCCGTGCTGTCCTTATTGATGATCTTAGCTATGAGACGATTCCTACTTGTCCAGAAGTAAGTAACCTTGCGGTTCTTTCAGTGGACAGTATGAGTGCTGAAGTTACTTTCAATCCATTCTCGGGTAGCACTGGTACTTTCGAAATTGAATATGGTACAGGTGCCTTTGGTGCGGCTGGTAACAGCTCTACGATTGTCAGCAATGACACTGCTACTATAAGTGGCTTAATGTCGGGTACTGATTACTGTTTCTGGGTACGCGAAATTTGTGCACCTGGTGATACCAGTATTTGGGTTGGACCCGAATGTTTCAAAACTCAGTGTCAGACCATTTTCGCACCGTACTTCAATAACTTTGATGCCTTAACGGGTCCTGGAAAAGACCTCGGCTGTTTCTCAAGCTATGAAGATGCTTCTTTTGCAACCAGTAACTTCTCTGGAGTTACCGTTCAAAATAGCACTTTCAACCAGCCGAATTCCTTACCTAATGTTATTGAATTCGATAACAGCAACGTTACCAACAATGACTTACTGTTCATCTCTCCACGTACTCGTGATTTAGATGCAGGTGACAAACGGGTACGCTTCTATGCCAGAACAAATACCACCTTCCTACCTCCTTCGGTAGTAGTGGGTACGATGGCTAATCCTTTAGATACAAGCACCTTCAATCCATTGGACACCTTTGCATTAAACAATGGTGCCATGACCGAATACACCACCGAGTTTACTACGGCTAATGGTTATAATGGTACCGATAAGTACTTTGTATTTGCACATGATTTAGCAGGTACTTTTAAGACCTTCTATATTGATGATGTGAACTATGAAGTTATCCCAACTTGTATTCGTCCTGATAGCTTAGATGCTACTAGTATCACTGACTCTAGTGCTACCCTTAGCTGGACAAGCCCAAGCAGTGGTGGTACCTATGAAATCGAATATGGTATTAACCCATTTGGTGACCCTAACAACTCAAGAGTAACTCAAGGTGGTCAAACGGCTAACCTAACCGGCTTAACTTCAGGAACAGGCTACTGTTACTGGGTACGCAAGATTTGTACTCCTGGAGATACGAGTTATTGGAGAGGGCCATTCTGCTTCAGCACACTATGTGCCGCTAGCAATCCAGCACCATACTACACCAACTTTAGTGGTATCAGCTTAGGTATTGCCCAAGGCACTCCTGCGGGTTGGGAAAACTGTTGGACAACCAACGTAACCACTTTCGATACTCGATGGGAATCAGAGGATGCCTCAGGTGCCAACGAAAACAGTTTCGGTACAGGTCCATTATTCGATGCTACCACTCCTAACACACCGGGTGGGGTATACATGTTCTTGGAAACCTCGACCTCTAACGTAGGTCCTGCGGAGTTAATCTCCCCTCCAATCGACATTAGTACCCTTAGCGGTACTGCCGAGATTGAGTACTGGTATCATATGCACGGTGCAACTATCAATAAGTTGGTGGTTTTAGCTGAGGATGCTACTGGAACTCGCACTGCAATTGATAGTATTATCGGTCAGCAGCAAGTAGCTCAATCGGATCCATTTTTACAGCGTAATGTTCCTTTAACCGGACTTACCCCAGGTGTATACACCTTCATCTTTGAAGGATACCGTGGTACTTCCTTTACAGGTGACATCTCCATTGATGATTTCCGTGTGCAACAAGCGGCTAGCTGTCCTCGTCCTACAGGATTAATCCAATCTGCTAAAAACCTTACCACTATTGACGTTTCTTGGACGGCCAATGGAACCGGTTCTAGCTGGGAAATTGAATACGGACCCGTAGGATTTACCCCAGGAGGTGGAACTGCAGTGGTTGTAACTACTAATCCTTACACCATTACCGGTTTAACATCGGCTACCAATTACGACGTATACGTGCGCGAAATTTGTAGCGCAGGTGATACTTCAGTTGTAGCAGGTCCTGTTACTATGAGTACCGATATCTGTATGGCTAGCGCCAAGTGTACTTATTACTTTGACCTAAAAGACACCTTTGGTGATGGATGGAATGGTGGTGAAATCACTATTTATCAAAACGGAATCGAAGTTGGTAAGATGGGAAGCAACTTTACCACTGGCTCCTTATTCCTTGACTCAATTGACCTTTGTGATATGTTTACCACGGATGTGGTATTAACAAACCAAGGTTCTTGGGCAAGTGAAATCGGCCTAGATGTTAAAGATCCTACGGGTGCAATCATTGCTACTTACCTAGCAAGTGGTTCAACCAGTACTGGTGATACCTTGGCAAGCTTTATGACCAGCTGTGCTGGAGCCTGTCCAGACCCTGACTCAGCGATGGTAACCAGCAATGTTGGTTGTGATAGCATTGAGGTAGACTGGAACTCTTACAGTGGAGGGTCCTTAATCGAGTACGGTCCTGCTGGATTTACTCTTGGTAACGGTACCATGACAAGCGTAGTTACTGCTCCTTACGTAATCACCGGTTTAAACCCTGCAACAGCCTACGATATTTACATCGCAGATACTTGTTCCGCAGATACTAGTGGTTATATCATGGTTAACGGTACTACAGCTAATGCTCCACAACCAGTGGCTAGCTTCACGATTGATAGTGCCATCGTAAATGGTGTTTATGAAGTATACGTAGATGCATCAGCTTCTACTAATGCTAATGGATACCAGTGGAACTTCGGTAATGGCGCAAGCTCTACCGCGGTAATCGATACAAGTGTTTATACCGGTAACGGAAGCTACACCATTACCTTGATAGTAACGAATGCTTGTGGTTCTGATACGGCCACCTTCACCACCAACGTTAATGTTGGCTTAGAAGACAATCCAATCAGCCGCAGCTTAAGCGTATATCCTAACCCTGCTAACTACAGTGTAAACATCAGCTTTGATGCCGTAGGTAGTGGAGACGCAGTGATCCGCTTATTGGATGCTCAAGGCCGTGAAGTGATTAACACTACTGAGAGAGCTAATGGCAGTATGTTCGAGCATCGTTTAGATGTGAGTCAGCTTGCCACTGGCATCTACATGATCGAGGTTCAATCCGGAGATCTTGTAGCTCGCAGACGACTAAGTGTGAAGTAATCTTCACCTGAATGATAAAAGAAACCCCGGCCATTTGGTCGGGGTTTTTTTATTGGTGAATTATTGATTTTGGATGGCCGAGAATACCCGCCACTCCTCATAAGTGAAATCTGGATGCTTCCGCCAAAGATCCTTTACCGCTTTAGAGTCCGCCTTCTGATATAAGGGCAACATTTTAAGCTGCATGTCTTCAGTAATAATCTGACTTGCCTCCAGGATTTCTTCTTCCAAACCACGCAAACAATGCCGGTAAATCGTAGAAAGCGTCAACTTCCTTTCTCTGGCAATTTCAGCGGGTTTTAAACCTTGCTCCAACATCTCATAAGTGAGGGTATAAGTCTCCCCTTTCTTAAGCGCTTTGGCTTTGGGTTTAGGAGCTACTATAGTGGATTTAATATCCCTCAGTAGATTCTCGCGTGCCTGGCTTGGATTAAAATTAAGTTTGCTATCTATTCCACGGAAATAACTCCAATAGCTGGCCAAGGATTCTAATTTCAGATATGCATCCAAACCATCGGTAAGTAGAAGCTCCAGCCAGCTTACAATGCTTTTGGTGCGACTTAAAGCCTCATAATCAGCGCCTAATTGCGCTATAATTTCGAGCATCTTTTTAAGCTTGGGCTGAAAATAGGATTGTGCTTTATCCAAACGACCTTCTAAAGCGACCCAATCTTCTTGCTGGATGAGTCGTCCTATCTGCGACTGAAACTTTCGACCATGCGCCACTTCTACTTCCAACAAAGCACGGAAGGCATTAAAATGCTTTCGAAACGAACCCTCATTGAGTTTAAGCTTTTCGTAACGATTCTTGTACTCATGGTCGAAATCATGGTACCATGCCGACCAATTAAAGGCTTCCGGGAGGTATTGGTAAAGGTAATTCCGTCGAGCTTCTTGATAGGCCTTTTCCAAGTCTTTGCCTTCCCCTGATTGGAAAAATTGAAGTGCTTTAGTGTCTATT
>CBFHRN010000089.1:0-6579 GCA_965658275.1 Croceimicrobium sp. | reverse complement strand
GAGCGCGTAAAACACCCGCGCTTTGGCTTAGGAGAAATCAGTGAAATGGAGGGTAATGGCGCTAATAAAAAAGCCATCATTCAATTCGAGAATATTGGCGAAAAGAAACTATTATTAAAATTCGCGAAACTGGAAAGGCTTTAAGTACAGCGGATAAATACCGAAAGCCCCTAGCAGTTTGGTTATATTTTTAGTTTCTTAGCGATTCGAAAGAAGGATTTCCATCCTAGTATATATTATGGAGTACAATACCAGTAGACCTCGCATGATCATCCCCGAATACGGGCGCAATGTTCAAAAAATGGTCGATTACCTTTTAACCATTGAGGATAGAGACGAACGCAATAAACAAGCACGCAATCTCATTGCGATTATTGCCAATCTGAACCCTCAGGTTTATGAAACGGACGATGATCCTGAACACAAGCTTTGGGACCACCTATACATCATGTCTGATTTTAAATTGGATGTCGATGCCCCTTACCCTCCTCCCGCTCCTGAAAGTTTATTGGAAAAACCTAAATCGGTAGATTATCCTGCCACCAGTCGTCGCAATCGCCATTACGGTAATATTGTGAAGAAGATGATCGATTACGGTGTGGACCTACCTGAAGGTGAAGAGAAAAAGGCGCTAACCGAATCCATCGCCAATGTGATGAAGAAACATTACTTGATGTGGAACAAGGATCATGTGGAAGACCAGGTGATTTTAGACAACCTCAATCAAATGTCGAATGGTAAATTAGACACCAAAGATTTGAGCCTCAACGAAAAACGTGAATTAGTTCAAAATCATCATCACAACAATAACAATAAAAAGAAGCGCAATAATCGTTCTAAACGAAATAAGTCGAACAAGAAAATATAATTCGCTTTGGGTACATTCCAAATAACCGGAGGCCGCGAGCTTAGCGGATCCATCACCCCTCAAGGGGCAAAAAATGAGGTATTGCAAATTATTTGCGCTACCCTTCTCACTCCTGAAACTGTTACTATTTCCAACATCCCTGACATCGTAGATGTCAATAAGTTGATCGATATATTGGCCGACTTAGGTGTAAAGGTGCAACGCAAGGGACATGGCACGTACAGCTTTAAGGCGGATGATTTAAACCTCGATTATCTCGAAAGCCCCGAGTTTAAAACCAAGGGCTCTTCACTTCGTGGAAGTATTATGATCGTTGGCCCCTTATTGGCTCGTTTCGGTAAAGGATACATACCCAAACCAGGAGGCGATAAAATTGGCCGCCGACGGTTAGATACTCATTTTATTGGATTCCAAAACCTTGGTGCTAAATTCCGCTACCGTGCGGGTGAATCATTTTACGGTGTAGAAGCAGATAAATTAGTGGGCACCTACATGCTGTTGGATGAGGCATCGGTAACCGGAACTGCCAATATTGTAATGGCTGCTAGCTTAGCCGAAGGTACTACCACCATTTACAATGCTGCTTGCGAACCCTACCTACAGCAATTGTGCAAAATGCTTAATCGCATGGGAGCGAAGATTTCTGGCATTGGGTCCAACCTTCTCAAAATTGAAGGCGTTAATGAATTAGGAGGCACAGAGCATCGAGTATTGCCCGATATGATTGAAATTGGTTCGTGGATTGGAATGGCAGCCATGACCTCTTCTCAGTTGCGAATTAAGGATGTGAGCTTTGAAAACCTCGGTATTATCCCCACGGTATTCCGGAAAATGGGTATTAACATCGAGCGTGAGGGTGATGATATTATTGTTCCAAAGCAAGATCATTACGAAATCGAAAACTATATCGACGGTTCTATTCTAACCATCTCTGACGCTCCGTGGCCTGGATTTACGCCGGACCTTCTCAGCATCGCATTGGTTGTATCTACGCAAGCCCGAGGCTCTGTTTTGATACATCAGAAAATGTTTGAGAGTCGATTGTTCTTTGTAGATAAATTGATTGATATGGGTGCACAAATTATTTTATGTGATCCCCATAGGGCTACAGTTATAGGTACCGATAAACAAGTTCCTTTAAAGGCTACTACCATGACGAGCCCTGATATCCGTGCGGGAATATCATTGCTTATCGCGGCGCTGGCGGCTGATGGCGTGAGTACCATTCATAACATTGAGCAGATAGACCGCGGCTACGAAAACATCGACGAACGCTTACGAGCAATTGGCGCAAAGATTGTAAGAGTAAACTAAAAGTGGATATGAAACTATTTAAGAAACCTCTCTCTATTATAGCCCTTGCGGCACTATCATTTATTGGCTTAAGTTTTATCGAAGGAAATTTAAACCCCGAGGAAGAGCAAGCTAAAGCACCTGCAATTGGTGAAATGGCACCTGATATTGTGATGAAGGATCCCAATGGAGTAGAACGTAAACTTTCCGACTTAAGAGGGCAAGTGGTTCTACTGGACTTCTGGGCTGCTTGGTGTCGTCCATGTCGCATGGAAAACCCTAATGTAGTCGCGACTTACAATCAGTATAAAGATGCGGAGTTTAAAAACGGAAAAGGATTTACTGTATTTAGTGTTTCTTTAGACCGAAACAAGACGGATTGGATTAATGCCATTGAACAAGACAATTTAAAATGGGAGAATCACGTAAGTGATCTCAAGTTTTGGAATAATGCCGCAGCTCGTGAATACGGCGTTCGTGGAATTCCATTAACCTACCTTATTGCCCCCGACGGCACTATAATCGCCAAAAACTTAAGAGGGCAAGCTTTAAAGAATGCTTTGAAGAAGATGGCGAAATAAGCCTTAAAAAGAGTAACGCAAGCCTCCTACCTAAAGGAGGCTTTTTTTATGTCCAAAGGCAGATAAAAAAAGAGCGTGTCAGCCTGACACATCCTGTCAATTGGCAAATTTTTTGACTAATTAAAGCCAAAATAAGAACCCATGAGTGCTAAAGAAAGCGTTCAAGATAAAGAGCAAGAACAAAAAGTGAAAGCTCAAGAAGAACAAACACAGAATGAGCAATCAGTTGACAATGAATCAACTAACACCTCAACTGAAGAAAGCAAAGAAAGCAGCTTAGAAGATCGTATCGCTGAACTTGAAGAGGCCCTAGCGGCAGAGAAAGATCAAAAACTACGACTGTACGCCGACTTTGAAAATCACCGTAAGCGTACCGCTAAGGAAAGAGTAGAACTCTTTGGCAGTGCGAACCAAGAATTAATGTCAGCTTTACTGCCAGTCGTAGACGATTTTAAACGTGCGCTAGAAAATATGAAGGGCAGTGAAACGGAAGAAGGAATTCGGTTGATCTTCAATAAATTTGAAAACACCTTGAAGCAAAAAGGATTAAAACCTATGGAAAGTACCATCGGTAAAGCTTTTGATGTGGATACCATGGAAGCTATTACCCGCATTCCAGCTCCTTCAGAGGATATGAAAGGTAAGGTAATTGATGAAATCGAGCAAGGTTTCGAATTGGGAAATAAGATAATTCGCTACGCCCGTGTGGTAGTAGGAGAATAAGAGCAAGATGGCAAAACGAGATTATTACGAAGTTTTAGGAGTATCTAAAGGTGCCAGTGATGCGGAAATCAAAAAGGCTTACCGCAAACTGGCCATAAAATACCATCCCGATAAAAACCCTGACAACGCAGAGGCCGAGGCTAATTTTAAAGAAGCAGCAGAAGCCTATGAAGTATTGAGCGATAAGCAGAAGCGCGCTCGTTATGATCAATACGGACATGCAGGAATGAGTGGGGCCGCAGGTGGCGGCTTTGGCGGCGGCATGAACATGGATGACATTTTCGAACAGTTCGGAGATATCTTTGGGGGTGCCTTTGGCGGCGGCGGTGGTTTCGGTGGCTTCGGTGGACGCGGCCGTGGCGGCAGACGGGTGTTTAAAGGCTCGAACCTTCGTGTTAGAGTGAAACTAAATCTCGAAGAGATTGCCAATGGTGTTACTAAGAAACTGCGCATAAAGCGATTGGTTCCGGCCGAGGGCATCAGCTTCAGCACCTGTTCTACATGTAATGGAAGCGGTCAAGTAAGCCGAGTTACCAATACCATTCTAGGGCAAATGCAAACAGCAAGCACCTGCCCTAGCTGTAATGGCTTAGGCAAGAAAATCGATAAGAAACCTGCTGGGGCAGATGAACACGGTATGATCCGTAAGGAAGACATCGTGGAGGTGAAAATCCCCGCTGGGGTTGCCGAAGGCATGCAGCTTAAAGTTGCGGGCAAAGGTAATGCCGGGCCACTTGACGGCGTAAATGGTGACTTATTAGTGCAAATTGAAGAGTTACAGCACGATGAATTACAGCGTGACGGACAGAATTTACACTATGAGCTGTACATTAGTTTACCGGATGCCGTTCTAGGCACCAAAACTGAAGTACCCACGGTTAATGGTAAAGCAAGAATTAAATTAGACCCTGGTACGCAAAGTGGTAAAATTTTGCGTTTGCGCAATAAAGGGCTACCCAGCGTAGATAGCTATGGAACTGGAGACTTATTGGTGCATGTTAACGTTTGGACGCCGAAGGAGTTGAGTAGTAAATACAGGAAGATGTTCGAAGAAATGCAATCAGATGATCAGTTCCATCCTAATCCGGATCGAAGCGATAAATCCTTCTTTGACAAGGTTAAGGAAATGTTTAGCTAATGATAAAAGCGGAGGGCATTCATAAATATTATGGCGATCACCGAGCCCTGCACGATTTTAATCTAGAGATCGAGCAAGGCTCGGTTTTTGGTTTATTAGGTCCCAATGGCGCGGGTAAAACCTCGTTCATTCGTATCCTTAACCAAATCACTGCACCCGATAAAGGCAATATCCAATTTAAAGGCGAATCACTCAAAGCCAAGCACATTCGGCAAATTGGATACTTACCAGAAGAGCGTGGCCTGTACCCCAAAATGAAAGTCGGGGAACAACTTATTTATTTAGCTCGCTTAAAAGGATTAGCAAAGAAAGAAGCTGAAGAAAAGGTAAAAGCTTGGCTCGAGCGGTTCGACTTAATGGATCGTGCCAAAAAAAATGTGGAAGAACTTTCGAAAGGTTTAGCGCAAAAAGTTCAGTTTATTGCCAGCGTAATTCACGAGCCAGAATTAATAATTCTGGACGAGCCCTTTACCGGCTTTGACCCCATAAACACAGAACAAATCAAACAGGAAATCCTCCGTTTGGGCGCCAATGGCGCGACCATCATATTCTCAACCCACCGCATGGAGTCCGTCGAAGAATTATGCGAGAAAATTGTGATGATTAACAAAGGGGAGAAAGTACTGGATGGCAAGCTTAGTGATATCAAAAAGATGCATCAAAGCGGACATTTTGTGGTTCGTACTGAAAAACCGATTTCTGCGAGCGAAGGCTTCAGCATCCTCGAAGAAAAACAACAATTTGGCTGGCATCAATACAAGTTGGACGCCCAGAACATGGCAAAGAAGGAGCTTTTTGACCGACTCTACCCACTAAACATTATAGCCTTTGAAGAAGAAGAAGCTTTATTGCACGATATATTCATCAAAATCGCGGGCGCATGAAGAATTTGGGTTTAATTATTCACCGTGAGTTTAGCACACGAGTGCGTAAAAGGTCTTTCATTATCCTCACCCTCATAGGCCCTATACTGATGGCGGTTTTACTCTTCTTGCCGGCCTATCTAGCAACGCTACCGGGCGATGTTAAAGTGATTAGTGTATTGGATGAATCCGTACTTATGGATTTCGAAAAAGGTACCGATGAAATAAGATTACGCTATTTACCTCCAAATAAGTTTAACCTAAACCAGGCCAAAGAATTCTCTGACCAAGAGGGAGATTATGCCTTTCTATATATTCCATTAAGTGAGAGTGGAGACCCTGATTTTCTGGGTCGCAATGTTCAGCTCTTCAGAGAAGGAGACGTTTCTCTTAGCGTGGAAGGCTTTTTAGAGGACAAATTAGAAGCCTATATCCAAAAAGAAAAGCTCAAAGCTGAAGGGGTAGATCCCGAAATTATTGCCCGTACTAAAACCTCGGTTAATATTCGCATTATTAATACCGAAGACGGACTTGAGGCTGAGAATACCACCCTCGTGAAAATGGGTATCGGTTATGTGGCAGCCTTTGCCATTTATCTATTCATCTTCATCTACGGAAGTCAGATCATGCGTGGGGTTATTGAAGAGAAGAACAACCGAATCATGGAATTGATGGTTTCTTCCATTAAACCCTTCGAACTAATGATGGGTAAAATATTAGGCATTGGCTTATTGGCTCTCCTCCAATTTGTTATATGGATTGGATTAGGAATCCTCCTTTATGCCTTAGCTACTTCCATTTTTATTGACCCCAGTTTGCAAAGCGGTGAACTTATGGCTGGAGCCCAAGCAGCGAATATGGACGCTATGGCCGATACCCCCGTTTTTGAAATCTGGCGCACCCTGCAAAGCATAGACTTTATAAGTATTATTCTAAGTTTCATCTATTACTTTATCGGGGGCTACTTATTGTACGGAGCCCTTTTCGCTGCTGTGGGATCAGCGGTAGATAAAGAAAGTGATTCGCAACAACTCATTCTTCCGGTTACGATCCCTCTTATATTAAGTCTATTGGTCATTCTCCGTGCCTTGGATAACCCTGATGGTCCCCTGG
>CBFHRN010000088.1:0-6823 GCA_965658275.1 Croceimicrobium sp. | reverse complement strand
TGTTGCAGTTCATCGGGTACCTTCTTCGGTGCCCCGAAGTTTTGGACGTCCTTCTCAAAATCTTCCCGATCCTCTTTGTCCATGCGGTAGGTGGTCGATACCTTAAAGGCTTCGCGGCCGATATCTACGCCCTCCCCTTGGTTGCTGGAAGCAATAATTTGAGCCAGCATCTCCAGTAAGTCGTCTTGGAAGAAGAAATCCATACCTAGACTCAAATCCAGGTTCATTTCATCGGTATTGAGGTCGTAATAGATTTTTCCGTAGCTGTTAATGGCCAGTTGCGATTTACCATCACCGAGACTCATTTCCCCAATGCCTTCCATGGTACAATCGAAATTGTTGAAGCGCAAAATGTTGATCGGTAAACTGGGGTCCTCCACTTTCGCTCTTTCGGTAACGACATAGGACGTAATGGCCTCATCGTAGAATAAAACGCCATTAGCAAAGAACATCTGCTTGTCGGTGGGCCTTACCTCGCTACTTAAAAAGGCCGCAAAGCCACTAATGGTATCGGAGGCGAGGTAAATACCATTGGCCAAGAGTTTGGTCTTATCGTCTGCCTCAACCTGTGGTAATTCAATCAGGATATTTTTAGGATCGATTAGACTCTCAAATTTGAACCAGTTGGTACTGATCGATTCGCAATCGGCGTCGATATGGGTATAGCCCTGAAAGAGCAGGGGCAGGCGGTCGGCCTTGAAGCGCACATTGCCATAATAGGCAAAATAGGGACTCATGTAGAAAGCTTGGTCCTGACTCACCTGAGCAAATCCGACGGTGGTGCCGGTATCGACATGAATGTCTTGGAACTTAATCGGCCAAGGGGTGCCATCTTGATCTAGGTATTCATAATCTGCGGTGCCCTGAAAATAGTTCCGTGACTTAATATCCAATACCCCACCGTAGAAATTGTGGTACATATTCGTGATGTTGGCACTGATGGAAGCATTGTTAAGGGTACGCATGGCCGCATTGGAGTCAATCGCAACATAGCCGGTATCCGGATAGATATAGGCATCAGCGACCAAGATTTCGGGCACTTCAAAGGCTTCCAGTAAGGTGTTTTCAAGGTAAAATTTGGAGTGGCTGGCTAAGAAGCGCAGGGAGTCTTGTTTCGGATGTACGGAAATCATTTGCGATTGTTCCAAACCTTTGGTTCGACTCAAGTCAATGGCTTTCTCTGGAATCTGCCATAAAGCAAAGTCCATATAGGCAATGTATTTATTGGCGGTAAGATTGAAGTAATCGCCCGCATCATTGAGGCTGAAGCGCCCTCGTTCTTCGTCAAAGTCGACTTCCGCCCGAGCATTTTCCACACCGAAGCCCCAATCTGCCGAAGGATTTGCTCTTACTCTAAAGGCGGTATTGGGCGATAGCAAGCGCCGGCTCTCGAAGGTGTAATCCTTGGAACGGGTTTCGGCATCTAAAAACTCGGATAGACCTTTGCCTTTCAATCCATTAGGGGAATGCGCTATGGTTCCAGTGGTGCGCATGCCGAGGGCATCGTACATGGCGAAAGGCTGACTAATAGTGGTGGTATAGAGTACGTCATTTTTAGGTTCCCAGTGAAGCTGACTAGCATCCACCATGACATGTGGATTGGAACCTGCTTTTCCTTTAATCTCCTCAATCTCATAAGCAGTCGTTTGACCATCGGTGGAATCGGGGAAGAAGAAAAATTCTTCGGAGAGGGCATAAGAGTTGAGGTAGTCGATGCGTCCATTTCCGCGCAAGCCCTCATTACTCAGGCTTAGGCCGGCCGTAAAGGTTCCTTTGCCTCCATAAGCAGGATAGCCTTCCGGTGGCGTTTCACGTTGAAAGCCCAAGGAATAGTCGGGCTGAACCTTTATTTTTTCATCAAAATCGGGGAAAATACCGGCCGAGGTAAAGGTTCCATCGAAGGCTAAACCGGTAGTTGAGGTATTATCGAGGGAGTCAATTTCAAAGGGAACAAGACGAACATAGAAGTCTTCCCGCTCATAAACACCGCCGAAAATACTGGGCTTATCGTAGTAAATGTAGGAGTCTTTGCCAGAAGTGAAAATAGGATAGTCGGAATAAGACATCCGACCCGATTTATTATTGGGTTTATCAATTTGCAGATCTCCGGTTAAGTCCTGCAAAACAGTTTTTACATCCACCAGGTATTTTCGTCCGACCGAATTAGGCTCGAAGCTAAGCACCTTAAAGCGCATGGAATCGATGTCGGTCATGGCAATTCGGAAACCTTCATAATCAAACTTGAATTGCTTGCCCCAGAAATTAAAACGACCCGCCGTAATTTGTCCGTCGAAGTCGAAGTTTAAACCTTTTTTAAGAATAATTTTTTCCCCGAAAGGGTAGAGCCCAACGCGCTGGGAGTCGGAAAGCGCAATGGTTTTAATCCCGCGGATTTCCATGGCGTAATCTTCCAGACTGAGTTTCGCATTCGCATCCCCTTCGAGGCGTGATACAAACTGAATCACATCATAATCCCGCATATCCCGCGCATTGAGGATGTATTCGAAAATTTTATCCTTGAAGATGGCCTGACGACTGCGTACATCGTAATCGATGAAGCCGATTATTGCAAAGCGCATCAAGAATCGATGCGCATTGCTCTTATCCATTTTTAAATGGTAGGCGATATCTTCATCGGTAAACTCTTTTTTACCACCCATACTTTGCGACAATCGTTGCAATTCCCAAAGCGGATGCCTATTGCTCATTCCACCTAAATCGCGGTAGCGCTTTTCTCGGTAATAGTTTTTGGATTCGATTACCACCGGTGAAGAAGAGCCCAAGTTCATACTGGAGATGGTCATCTGCGGTTTGTCGATTTCCCAAGAAATGACATCAAAACGCAAGTCGATATTATGGTAAGTGTCCGAAAAGATGGCCGAACCCATTCCCTCATCCTTCCGAAGCAGGGCTACTTGATTTAATTTCGGGAGGTAGCGCAAGGTTAATTTGGGGTGGTAGATGCTATCCGTGCCCAGGTAAATAACCGCCTCCACATTTTCGGAGTATACTTTGTCTTGGCGCAGCCAGAAGCGATCGGAGGTAGCCTTAATGAGAAGGGTGTCTTTGTAATTGAAGCTTATGGTTGCTTGCGAACTGTCATTGGTGCCACCACCATAAAAACGGTTTCCAATGATGGAGAAACCGCCGGTAAATTGGGCCTTTGGAAGAATGTAAGGAATAAAAATATCGTTGCGGTAGGAACGGAAGCGCGGGAAAGTGGCATTGGCACTGCCGCTCTGCGAGGTTAGCCGTTCGTGGAAGCGACCTAGAGTCGGCTCGTTTAAATAGAAATTGGTGTATAAGGTTACTGAATCAATTTGCAAGTCGGGTTTGGTAACGTCGAACTGGTACAGATCGATTTCCACATAGGCGCTATCCTGACTCAATCCGGCTCTCGTGAAATATCCCGTTCCACCGCGCCCTTCGAAGAGGTATTGTTTGGGTTTAAAAACACCAGCCGTGGCTTCAATTAAGGTAGAGTCGTTTTTGTAATAGCCGATTAAATCGGAGACATCAAAAGTGAACCTCGGTTCTTCTTTGAAACTGTAAATGGGTTTTTCGCCCCATAGCTCCCAGCGGAGTCGGCCATCGTCGAATAGCACATTGCGGTAAAAGACATTGTGGATGGTGTAGATGTACTGACTACTGGAACGGGCTGGTTTTTTACTGAGTTCGGAAAAGTCACGCAGAAAGAGACTTAATTCCCCTTCATTTAATTCCGTTTTGAAATAGGCCAGTACCTCCAAGAAATAGCGCCAATCCTGGAAATCATTGAAGCGCTTGCGCAAAAAGTTATCGCTAATATCGTAGAGGAGTATTTCTTCTTCCTCCGTAAAGTTGCTGTGTAAAATGGTATCGAAGCGATTGACTACTAGCTGCAAGGTATCCTCTTCCAACTTATCGTTATTGTCTTCTAAGAACTTCGCCAGATCTTGAAGATAAGCCGCTTTTTCACGGCTAAACTTCCGCAGACTCTGGGCGCTTAAAAGGGAAGAAGCGATAAGGAAGAGCAGCAAGTAGAGTTTTCGCATAGGAGCCTTTTAGTTTTTACGATAATGGCAACAGAGCCAGCGTTCTTCTTCGATTTTAGAAATGAAGGACATTCCTTGCTTCCTTGCTTCGGCGTCGATCAAATCAAAATCATAGGCGAAGAAACCACTCAACAGTAAGTCGCCACCTTCTTCTAACGTATCCACGTAAGTTTTCATATCCTCTAAAAGCACATTGCGATTAATATTCGCTAAGAGGATATCATAATGACGTCCTGGTAATACTTCGGCATCCCCCAGTTCAGCTTTTACTTTATCGGCTTGATTGCGTTCGGCATTTTCGGCGGTGTTTTCTACGGCCCAATCAAAATTGTCGATGGCCTCAATATCGCGGGCGCCCAACTGCTGGGCTAGAATGGCCAAGATGCCGGTACCCGTGCCCATGTCCAAAACCTTTTTGTCCTTAAAATCGAGCTCGAACATGGCCTTGGCCATTAAACGCGTGGTAAAATGGTGCCCGGTGCCAAAGGACATTTTAGGCTCGATTAAAATTTCGTGCTCAAATTCGCCTTGCGGCGGATGAAAAGGAGCCCGAATTAGGAGCTGATTCCCTAAGCGAACCGGTTCGTAATTTCGTTCCCATTCTTCATTCCAATTGATGGTTTCGAGTTTTTCGGAGCTGTAGCTAAGGGTGAACTCTTCCGAATGAAAAAGTGGTAAGCTTTCCAGCTCCTCAGCCGAAAAATCTTCCGTTTCTACATAGGCCTTTAAGCCTTGCGGTGTTTCTTCAAAGGAGTCGTAGCCCATATTGTCTAGAAGGGCTAGCAATATATCGCGTCCCGGTTCTACCGGTTCAATTTTAAAGTCGAGTACGAGATAGCTTTTCATCGTAAAATCTCTTCGCCTACTTGAATAATATCCAGGAAAGAATCTTTAACGATGGAGGCACCTCCAATCAAAGCCCCATCAATATCAGGCTGACCAAAAAGATCGCGGGCATTACTTGGCTTCACCGAACCTCCGTATAAAATAGATACTTCATCGGCCACGGTTGCGCTGTACATTTCGCTTAAGTAGCGACGGATAAAGGAGTGCATATTTTGAGCCTGAACCGGTGTAGCCGTTTCACCCGTTCCAATCGCCCAAATCGGTTCGTAGGCGATAATCACACGATATAATTCATCACCCGCAAGACCTTTTAGTCCCTCATCCAATTGGCGCTTAATATGCGCTTCATGTTCGTTGTTTTTACGCTGCTCCAAGCTTTCGCCGATGCACAGAATAGGGTAAATACCATTGCGTAAGGCTTGGTGCACTTTAGCGTTAATCAAAGCATCATCTTCTCCAAAAAGGGTGCGGCGCTCAGAATGACCAATAATCACTAATTCGGCACCAGCATCTAAAAGCATACTTGCACTTAACTCACCTGTATAGGCCCCATTATCGTGGGCCGACATATTTTGAGCGGCTATCGAAAGTTTGTTGTTGCCAGAGTTGAAAACAGACTGACTTAATTGATAAGCGGGAGGCGCAATTAATACATCTACATGTTTTACGGGGTTCTGATTTAAATACTCATTGGTCGCTTGTACTAATGCTTGTCCTTCTTTTAAATGCAGGTTCATTTTCCAATTTCCTGCTACAATTTTTCTAGCCATATTCTAATCTATTTTCGTACCCGGGGATCAATCCAGGCATACAGTAAATCTACAATTATACTTATGATTACAAAGGTAAGTGCTATCAGCAGTACCGCACCCATTACTAAGGGTAAATCCAACTGATTTAATGCCTCAACTATTTGTTTTCCTAATCCGTTCCAGCCAAAGATGTATTCCACAAAAACCGCTCCGGCTAACATGGAGGCAAACCAGCCCGTAGCCGCTGTAATAACCGGATTTAAAGCATTGCGTAGGGCGTGCTTGCGCAAGATACGGGCGAGGCCCAATCCTTTGGCTTGGGCGGTGCGGATGTAATCCTGACTCATTTCTTCCAAAATGGAACTTCGACTCAGTTGAATGATCACGGCTAAGGGTCGAATACCCAAGGTGATAGCCGGTAAAATAAGATTGGACCATTTGAGGTAAACCCCTTCTCCATAAGGATCAACTTCATAAAGACTCCCCGTCATATTAAGTCCGGTGTACTCCGCCAGAACAAAGCCGAAAATCCAGGCCATTAAAATGGCCGAAAAGAAGGAAGGCACCGACATCCCTAAAGTACCGACTAGATTAATGATCCGGTCCAAAGCCTTTCCCTTATTCAGGGCGGCAAGGAGTCCGAGGCTTAAGCCTAAAATTAGGGCAATGGTCATGGCGGCGACCGCAAGAATTAGGGTATTGGGAAAGGTTTCGGCAATGATACTCGAAACGCTTTTGCCTTGGTTCCGAAAAGAGGTGCGCAAATAAGGTCGCTTGAAAGCCAAAGTTCCTTGCCCGGTTTGGAGCAGTGGGAAAATGCCACTGTCGTAGCGTTTCGGGTGACTAAAGTCGCTTGAATCGGCGCTGTGCCAAGAAATCGGACTTAAATCATTAACATAATGCAGGTATTGTGCCGACAGTGGTAGGTCAAAGCCATACTTATGTTTGATACGAGCAAGTTGCTCTGAGTCTTCCCGCTGGTCCAACATCATACGCGAAGGATCACCCGGTAAGACATTAAAAAGAAAGAAAACAGCGGTAATCACCCCCCACATGACCAAGAGGCCGTAGCCTAGTTTATGGGCGATGAAGCGCAGCAATTAGTTGAAAGATTGAGCGAGTTCTTCGAAACTGGGCAAATCGTTGAAATGCCACTTCTTTACAATCACTCCCTTTTCGAGCATTACAACA
>CBFHRN010000087.1:0-6986 GCA_965658275.1 Croceimicrobium sp. | reverse complement strand
TTTCGACCATGGTAATCTCGAAGGTTTTCCAAAAATAGCTGACTCAAAATAGTCGGTGCAGTAAGATTTAATCGGTATGCTCGTGCAATTTGGATGGGGTCCATCGAAGCTACTGGCTTTACAGGAGCAATGGTTCCTGCATTGTTTATTAGAATGACTTCTTCGGTTTTATCTGAAATCCCTTCGAAACCAATTGCAGCATAATGATCTAAATCGGTGAGATCTACCGTTAAATGTCTATAATTTGGATGTTCAATTCGGTTGCGTCGGGCCAAACCTGTAACCCTATATCCAGCCGCTAAGGCCTCTTCAGCTAAAGCTTTTCCGATTCCAGAACTCGTTCCAGTGATGAAATATTTCTTCAAAATGTTGTTTTAATTAAAGGTACATAAATTGGCGTAGCGAGGATCAAATGGCCGCCTTCCTATGCCAATGCATTTTTTAAATCTTCGATTAAATCCTGCACATCCTCGATTCCGACACTAAGCCGAATAAGCCCATCACTTATCCCTAATTTTAATCGTTCTTCTATGGGAATAGAAGCATGAGTCATAGTCGAAGGATGCCCCGCCAGCGATTCCACACCCCCTAAGCTTTCCGCTAAAGTAAAAACCTCTAATGCCGAAAGGACCCGATGAGCCTCTTCTACTCGGTCATCTTTCAAACGAAAGCTTATCATTCCACCAAAGTCTTGCATTTGCTTTTTAGCCACATCATGCTGGGGGTGTTCTTCAAAACCAGGCCAAAAAACCGCGTCTACCTTGGGGTGATGCCTAAGGAAGGCTGCAACAGCTGCTCCATTTTCGCAGTGCCTTTGCATTCGCAGCGCCAAGGTTTTAATTCCTCGCAGGGTTAAAAAAGCATCCATCGGACCACAAATGGCTCCGCTGGAATTCTGGATAAATTTCAATTCAGCAGCAAGTTCCGAATCTTGAATCGCTAAAAGGCCTAATACAACATCACTGTGTCCTGCTAGATATTTAGTGGCGCTGTGCATGACAATATCTGCTCCCAAAGCTATTGGCCTTTGTAAATAAGGACTCGCAAATGTGTTGTCCACAACCAACCAAGCGCCCGCCGAATGAGCCAATTCGCCTACTGCCTTAATATCGATGATATTCATCATGGGATTGGTAGGAGTTTCTACCCAAATCATTTTCGTCCTTTCGTTGAGGCAAGCTTCGATACTGGAGGAATTAGTCATTGGCACAAAGTGGAATACAATGCCATATTTCTCGAAAAGCCGCTTAAAAAGGCGATAGGTTCCTCCGTATAAATCATTGGTTGCCAACACTTCATCGCCTGGTTTCAGCAATTTTAATACCGCATCGATAGCCGCCAAACCGCTACCAAAAGCCAAACCGTGGTCCACTCCTTCTAAACTTGCAATCGAACGCTCCAAAGCGGTGCGAGTAGGATTAGCCCCACGTGCATACTCATAGCCTTTATGCTCTCCCGGTGCAGATTGAGCGTAGGTCGAGGTTTGAAAAATGGGGGTCATTACGGCTCCTGTTGCGGGTTCCGGTTGCTGGCCCCCGTGGATGGTAAGCGAATTAAATCGTAGCTTCTTCTTAGACATAGGTGCAATTTAAGCAAAGGTAAAGCCACAGAAAATGCTCCAAAAGTTTAAAGCTTTGTTAATTCCTGCTTGAAATGACTCTAATTAATGTTCGGAGGACCCTTATTCGGTATCAGATAGCAATTGAATCCTTAAATTCGCGTCGCAGTAATTTAAAAAGCATAACAATGAAAAGATTTCTGAGCTTCTTGTTGGTCATGGCTATTGCCATTCCAGCAACAGCGAATGAAGGTATGTGGCTACCTATGCTATTAGGTCGCAACTACGAAGACATGAAGGCACACGGCCTACAGTTAACTCCTGAACAGATTTACGACATCAACAATGGCAGCTTAAAAGATGCAATTGTTTCCTTTGGTGGATTCTGTACCGGTGAGATTATTTCCAATGAAGGATTAATTCTTACCAACCACCATTGTGGTTACGGACAAATTCAATCACACTCTACTCCGGAAAACGATTATCTAAGTGATGGTTTTTGGGCCTATGAGAAAAGCCAAGAGATTCCAAATGAAGGTTTATTTGTACGTTTCTTGGTTCGCATGGAAGATGTGACGAACCGCGTTCTTGATGGCTTAAACGATGAAATGAGCGAAGACGAGCGTAGTGCTGCTATCGCCAAAATCGGAAAGACTATTTCAGATGAAGCAACCGAAGGCACTCACTATGACGCCAATGTTAGAAGCTTCTACCATGGAAACGAATTTTACCTTTTCGTTTATGAGACCTTTAACGATGTTCGTTTAGTTGGGGCTCCTCCATCATCCATAGGTAAATACGGTGGTGACACCGACAACTGGATGTGGCCTCGTCATACTGGTGACTTCTCCATGTTCCGCGTTTATGCCGACAAAGACGGAATGCCTGCGGACTACGCTGCGGACAACGTGCCTTTAACTCCAAAGCATTATTTACCGGTTAACATCAGTGGTGTTAAAGATGGTGACTATACCATGGTAATGGGTTACCCGGGTTCTACCGATCGTTACTTAAGCAGCTATGGCGTTAAGCAAGCAGTCGACAAATACGGGCCAGCAGTAGTTCGCGTTCGCGACCTTAAACTGAAGGTTATGAAAAAGTACATGGACGCAGATGCTTCCACTCGTATTCAGTACGCCTCTAAATACGCCCGTGTATCAAATTATTGGAAGTACTATATCGGTCAGACCGAGCAACTACAGAGCAATGGGGTTTACAACAAGAAAAAAGCGATCGAAAACGAATTTGCTGCTTGGATAAATGAAGACGCTAGCCGCCAAGCTAAATACGGCGAGGTATTGCAAATGTTCAACGATGCTTACAGCGCAACTGACGAAACGGTAACAGCTAAGGTTTATGCCCGTGAAGCGGGAATTAGCGGACCGGAAATCGCTTTACAAGGATTGCGTTTTAACCGCACCATGCAAGCGTACTTTAAGGCTATGGGAGCAGCGGAGGAGTCTGAAGATGCCGAAACCAAAGCGCAAATGACCACAAGAGCCGAAACTATTTTGGCTTCTCTAAAAGCAGGTGCTGAAGGCTTTTACAAAGATTATAATGCAGCGCTTGATCAAGAGTTAACCGCTAAAGTTTTGAATCTGTATTACCAAGATATTTCTGCGGACCAGCAACCCGAAATCTTAAAGGAAATTGCAGACGACTACAATGCGAACTTCGAGAAATACGCTAAAAAACTATTCAAGAAGACCGTTTTATCCAGCATGGAAGATTTAATGGAATACCTTGAAAAGCCAAAGGAAAAAACTTTGAAAAAAGATCCAGCCATTGCTTTAGGTGAAGGTCTATATCAAGCTTACCTTGCTTCTAACGAAGACGGTGGTAATGGCGATAAATTAGAAAAAGCTTACCGTCTTTTCACCGCTGGACTTCGTGAAATGAACAGCGATCGCAACTACTATCCTGATGCGAACAGCACGATGCGACTAACTTATGGTACCGTTGGTAGCTATGACGCTCGCGACGCGGTGCATTACAAGCATTTTACCACTGCAGAAGGAATTCTTGAAAAGAAAGACAATAATGATCCTGAATTTGTAGTTCCCGCTCACTTAGAAAAATTAATCGCAGCCAAAGATTACGGCCGTTATGCTAATGCAGAAGGTGAATTACCCGTATGTTTTATCCATAACACTGACATTACTGGTGGCAACTCTGGGTCACCTGTAATTAATGCTCGTGGTGAATTAATTGGTACTGCATTTGACGGTAACTGGGAAGCGATGAGTGGAGATATTTACTTTGAGCCTGAAATTCAACGTACTATTTCTGTTGATATCCGCTACACCCTTTTCATTGTAGACAAGTATGCTGGAGCCAGCAACTTGATTAAAGAAATGAAAATTGTTACGGAGCCCGTTAATTCTAAAAAAGATGAAAACGCCGACTCAGACGCCATGACTATGGAAGCTCAGTCTGCCGAGTAAGACTTTTTAATATTAGTAAAAGCCGCTCCTAATGGGGGCGGCTTTTTTTATGGCGCTAATTAATTGATTCTCAAAAGTCTGTTAACAAACTATTGACCTAATCATTTTGAGAGCCCCTTTATTTTGCTATTTTGGATACGCTATCCAATGCAAAAAACACTAATTCAAATACTCATCATGCTATTGCTTCTTGGGGGATGCAATCGCGCGGGACTCGATTCATCAAAGAATGTGACGAATAGAGCTCAGCTGGATGGCCCTGCCCTGAGTCGCGATCTTGCCGAAATTAAAAAAGACGGTAAGCTCAAGGCTATCATGGTTTACAATAGCACTACTTATTTTTTGTACCGGGGGCAAGCGATGGGCTTTGAATATGAATTGCTGGACCGGCTGGCCAAGGACCTTGGCTTGCAATTGGAAATCGTCCTTGCCGATAATATCGATGCTGTTTTTGATATGCTCAACCATGGAGAAGGAGATATTATCGCGTATGGCCTTACAATTACAGAAGAACGAAAAAAACGCATTCAATTTACCGACTACCTCTACACCACCCATCAGGCCTTGGTTCAGCGAAAGCCCCGCAATTGGAGGCGTCTGCGCCGAGATCAAATTGAAGATCAATTAGTACGGGATGTAATTGATCTTATAGGTGACACGGTACATGTGCATCGCAAATCCTCCTATTACGAAAGGTTAATCAATCTTCAAGAGGAGATGGGTGCCAAAATGCACATTGACACCATTGTTGGGGATTACAATGTAGAAGACGTAATTAAAATGGTGGTGGATGGTGAAATCGACTATGCAGTAGCTGATTACAATATTGCGTCCATCAATCAAACCTTCTATCCTATTTTGGATGTTGAGACCCCCCTAAGTTTCTCCCAACGCATCGCATGGGGGATTCGTAAAAACTCGCCCCAATTAGAAGCCGCCATTAATGAGTGGGTCCAATCGATGCGTAAACGCGACACTTACCACTTCATCTACGACAAATACTACGTTCATAAAAAAAGCTACAAAAGACGAGTCGAAAGCGACTTTTACAGCAAAAACAAAGGTCAGATTAGTGTGTATGATGACCTTATAAAAGAAGCGGCCCTTGACTTAGGCTGGGATTGGCGCTTATTAGCTTCCGTGATTTATCAAGAATCACGATTCGACCCAAATTCGACTTCCTGGGCAGGTGCTGGCGGTTTAATGCAAATAATGCCGAATACGGCCAAAGATTTAGGTCTCAGCAACATTTTTGAACCTCAAGGAAATATTCGTGCCGGAACACGTTATCTGCGCGAAATTTGGGATCGCTTCGAAAGTATCCCTGATAGCGTACAGCGCATTAAGTTTACTTTGGCTTCTTACAATTGCGGCTATGGACACCTTTTAGACGCTCAACGTTTAGCTTCACGGGATGGAAAAGATTCCCTTGTTTACGATCGATCGGTAGGCCCCTGGTTAAAGAAACTCGGTCAATACAAACATTACAGTAAAAATTTCATCCGCTACGGTCCAGTGCGCGGAGACGAACCCTATCGATATGTTCGCGATATCTTTTTGCGCTACGAACACTATCGCAGACTGATACCATTAAAAGAAGAAAACAGTAATACTCCCGCAGCGTAGAATGTACCTTTGTACTCATGAAGGAGATCTTCGAATTAGAGGGAGAAGAGCTATGGCTATTAGCGGAAAGAGCTATTTACTGGCCTAAAGAGCGGAGCTTATTTATCGCAGATACTCATTTTGGAAAGGTAAGCCACTTTCGGAAGCACGGAATAAAAGTGCCCGCGGAGGCCGCAAAAGAAAATCTAAAAAGACTGGAACAGCTCCTCTATGCAACACAGTCTCAAAAAGTCTACTTTTTAGGCGATTTATTTCATTCAGAGATGAATCATGAATGGCTAGGGTTTAAACAGGTAATCGCTTTATTTCCAAAAACCGAGTTTCACCTAATTGGTGGCAATCACGACATTTTAGATGAGGTCTCCTATTACAAGGCTCGTTTAAAAGTTCATCCGGAGACTTTAAAACTAGGCCCCTTTCTTCTTAGTCATGAACCCTTAGAGGGCGAGTACGATGGTTACAATCTATGTGGCCACATTCATCCTGCAGTTCGTTTAAAAGGGCAGGGTCGCCAAAGTTTGCGACTTTCCTGTTTCTACTTTAGCCCCCTGCAAGGCATTTTACCTGCCTTTGGAACCTTTACGGGCAATCACACATTAAAAGTCAAGAAGGAGGATCACGTATTCGTGATTTTAGAGCAAAGGGTTATTCAGGTTTCCTAAAGAAAGGGCGTCCAAACTTCCCGGCAAGAGCCTAAGTAGGAACTTCCAAATAAATTTAGATGCACCAATAAAGGATACAATTGATGAATGGGCACTCTTTCTTCGAAGCCAGGCTCTAGAGGGTGTTCTTCCTGATAGGAGCTAAAGGTTTCTTGGCCATATCCGCCAAATAAAAGCATCATAGCCAAGTCCATTTCCCGATGTCCATAATAAACAGCCGGATCAATTAATACGCCTTTACCCTCTTTCGTACAGAGATGATTACCTGCCCATAAATCGCCATGAATAAGGGCGGGACTTTCTTGCGGAAGCAGGGCATCCAAATGATGGACGAGCCCCGTTAAGGCCTTCTTGTCCCTACGGTTTACATAGGCCGAGTCGAAAGCCTTAGCAAATAAGGGCTCTAAGCGACAATTGAAGTAAAAATCCTGGGCAACATCGGATTTGGTTTTACCCAAAAATTCTGTCATACCCAATATGGCGTTCATAGGAGTTCGTAGCTCGTGGCTCACCGAATTCATAAAATTTTTTTTGGCTTGCTTCAGCAACTTCACCCTTTTGCATATGCTCTCGGATGTTGTAGCCAAATCGCTGGCTTAAGGAAACGGTCTGGGCAACGATGAAAATTAAATACAAAGCCGAAGAAATAAAGATTTGAGCCGAACCTATACCGAAAAAAGCACTCATCTTAATCCC
>CBFHRN010000086.1:0-7294 GCA_965658275.1 Croceimicrobium sp. | reverse complement strand
TTTCCGCGCGATAAAATTTGCGGGGATGGGATTACAGTCGATGTGATTAATGTCTTAAAACGGATAAACCCGGAGCTTCCTCAAAAATTTGCCAATACAGCTAATATCTTACCCTCCTGGGGATTTAGTTTTCATGGGCCCAAAGGCCAAGATCTTAGGGTAGACCTGAAAGACCAACTTCCAATCGCTCCATTCTTTACCGCAAGACGTATCGATTTAGACCAATTTTTAATCGATGAGCTACCCACCAAAGAGCATTTCTACAGTGAGTGTAGCCTTTTAGGCCTGCAACGAAATGAAAAAGGAATTTTAGCGCAATTAAATCACAAAGGCGAGAAAAAAGAGATCCAATGTAAAATAGTTATTGGCGCTGAGGGGGAAAAGCCCATTGTTACAAAGCTATTGGGATTAGACCACTACCGTGAAAAAGAACATTTAATTGCCGCAATCCGCATTTACCATGAAGGAGTAAAAGGCTTTCATCCGAATAATCATCTCGAATTCTTCTTTGACAAGAGCTTACTTCCTGGCTATTTCTGGGCCTTTCCGCTAAGTAACAATGAAGCTAATGTAGGCTTAGGCATGGTAAGCACGCAGATTTCCAAAAGGAAACTCAATCTCAAAAAAATGTTTGAGCAGGTAAAGTCTACCAACATCCTTATTAAACCGATGTTTGAAGAAGCCGTAGCTTTAGAAAGCATCAAGGGTTGGGGCTTACCTACCATTACGAAGAAGCGACTAATTGCAGGTGATAATTATGCCTTAATTGGAGATGCAGGGGGAATTATAGAACCCTTTACGGGAAAGGGCATTGGACCAGGCATGATGAGTGCGCGAATTGCCTCAGAACATATCGCCGAGGCCCTCAAGAAAAAGGAATACAACTTAATGAGCTATCACAACCATATGTATCGTTACTACAGTGGTGAGATAAAGACGGGTTATACCCTGCAAAAGAGCTTAAAAAATAGTTGGGTTCTAAATCCTGTGATAAACATCGCCAGTTGGGCACCTATCCTAAAGTATGGCCAGGACAAAATGATACGTGATTTCAGCAAGTGGGTTTAAAACCCTTTCTGCCAAATGGTTATCGGAAATCAGGCTTAATAATTTCTTAACTTTGAGGACCATGCATCAAAACAGAAAATGCTAAAAATCACCGTATTTAATTTAGACGCGGTAATTCGCTATTCGGAAGAGGATATGCTCGCCCTTTTTGCAAGCTGCATGGCTGCAGAGCTAAATGCTCCTGTAGAATTAAATCCATACTCCAAGTTATACAGCTACGAGGCCAAAGTGAGGGCTTGGTTTTCAGATCATGATGAGCTGGAATTGAGTGACGCCCTCTTAGAATCTATTCGAAAGCAATTTCATAAAAGCATTAAAAAGCAATTTTTAAAAGATGAAGATGCCTTTGAAGTCCGGCCCGGAGTACAAAGTCTTTTTAGCAAGCTGGAAGGTGAAAAAAAGTGGATGTATGGAATTACTTCTCCCTTTTGGCAGGAAAACACCAAGTTTATTTTGGAGTCTTGCGGGGTTTTTAGCAAAACCAAATTAACCCTTTCATCCGACCATGGAATTAGTGACTTAGAACAAATCGAAATCATCAAGGAAAGAGGTCAGAAAAAAGAACAGGAGCCGGAAATTGAAGTAGTATGTATTGGAAAAGCTGGACGTTATAAGAAGAAAGGTTACAAGGTTCTAAAACCTAAGAAATCCAATAAAGAGTCCAATTTCCACACCTATCCTCGGTTTCAAGAGTTCTTCTCCTTAAAGAGCAAAAAGAAAAAGTCTAAAAACAAAGATTAAGAGTAAGCGTTTTTTACTTATCACGCCATTAACTAAGCCCATGAAAAACAGCGCCTCTCCCCCCCTAACCAGAGCCAATTTCAGCGATGAGGAATTGCGTCAACTCTTTCAAGACCAGAAAGATTTTTTCAAAATGGGGAAAACCAAGGAGCTGCCTTTTCGCTTAAAGCAATTAAAAAAGCTTAAACAAGTCATTCAGAGCTACGAGGAAGAAATTCTCAAGGCCCTTGCCAGCGACATGAATAAACCCCAGTTTGAAGCCTATGCTTCCGAAGTCGGTTTCATTTATGCAGAAATTGGCCACGCCATAAAGCAACTTAAGAAATGGGCGAAACCTAAAAGAGTTTCTAGCTCTATCACCGCTTTTCCCTCAAGCAGCTATATCGTTCCCCAACCCAAGGGGGTTTGTCTAATCATTGGTCCTTGGAACTACCCTTTTCACCTCCTTATAGCTCCTGCTATTGCTGCACTAGCTGCTGGAAATACCATCTTCATAAAACCTCCAGAGCAAACTCCTCATACCGCCAATTTAGTAGCGGATATCCTTAGTGCTAATTTTGACCAAGAGCTAATTTGTGTGGTTCAGGGCGAAGGAAAAGAGATTGTGCCGCGGCTTCTCAATAATTTTCGCTTCGATCATGTGTTCTTCACGGGCAGTGTTCCAGTGGGTAAAATTATTGGGGAAATGGCCGCCCAAAAAATGGTGCCTGTTACCTTGGAACTGGGAGGAAAAAGCCCCTGTATCATTGACAAAACGGCTAACCTTAAAGTTGCAGCCCAGCGTATTGCCTTTGGAAAGTGGCTTAATGCTGGCCAAACCTGCGTTGCACCCGACTATCTGCTGGTAGAACGCGAAGTTTGGGAGGATTTTAAAACAGAACTCATCTCCACGATTCAGAAATTTTACCCCGATGGCGCCTTGCAAAGCGAGCATTACACAAGCTTAATTAATGAGGATCGCTATCATAAGATAGAATCCTATCTGCAAACAGGTCAATTAATATTCGGAGGAGAGAAAGACCCCGACCGTTTGCGAATCAGCCCAAGCATAATTCTCCACCCCGCTCTAGACTCTCCTTTAATGCAAGAGGAGATTTTCGGCCCTGTTCTTCCGGTAATACTGTACGACTTTAGGGAAGATGCGGTTTCGATTGTAGAGCAAAACCCCGACCCCTTGTCCTTCTATCTATTTAGCGAAAATAAAGAAGAGCAAAACTATTGGACCCAGCGCCTTAGCTTCGGTGGAGGTGCCATTAATAATACGGTAATCCACCTAGCCAATAAGCATCTTCCCTTTGGTGGAATCGGTAATAGTGGAATCGGAAGCTACCATGGCAAATATGGCTTTGATACTTTTTCCCATTTCAAAGCCATTATGAAATCGGCAACCTGGATGGACCTAAAGGACAAATATCCACCCTATTCCACGAAAGCTTATAAACTTATTCGGTGGTTACTGTCTTAATAGGGCATGGAAAACTTATACCGGTTTCGATTCTACCTTTTACCCCTACTTCTGATAGCCGGTATCGCTCTTTGGCCCGGACTAAAGCGGGCGATTCAGGTCGACAATAGCCTTCAAGCTTGGTTTATTGAAGACGATCCCGCCCTTGCTTCATACTTCCAATTTCAGGAAGATTTTGGTAATGATGAATTGGTTTTCCTTGTTTATGAAGGAGCCGCTCAAGGCCTTAGCCTTAAAGATATTGCGGCCCTTAAACGATTGGAAAAGCGACTAGAAGACTATGAGGATGTTGACGATGTTTTAAGTCCATTCGATGTTCACTTAAAACCTAAGTCAGTCTTCCAAAACCAAGGCCCCTTATGGCTTACCGCTTTAGAAGATATGGATGCCCTTAACCATCAGATAGAAGCTGAGCCGTTCTTCAAAGAACAATTTTTTGATCCTAATAAGCATTCCTTAAAACTATTGATTCAACTCGCTCTTCCTCCAGACTTTGAAGAAAGAAGAGCCGATATATTAAAGGAAATATATCGCATTACCGATGAAGAGTTAGCGGCTGAGCGTAGTTATTTTGGCGGCCTTGCGGTTATATACGAGGCCATGAATAGTCTATCACAAAAAGACTTTTCACGCTTTTTGGGTATCGGCTATTTGCTGATGTTTATTGTCATTGGCTTATTGTATAGGCTATGGCAATATGTGTTTTATGCCATAAGCACCATTGCTTTGGCCACCTATTTCACCTTAGCGATCTATGGCCTCATGGGCCACCGACTTAATCTACTTAGTACCCTAATACCAGCGGTGATCATCTTGCTTTCGGTGATGGATGTCATGCACATTCTAAACGAAAGAAATAATGAAGATCCTAGTCTGGATTTGAAATCCAATGCCCTAAAGAGCCTTAAAAACATCTGGAAACCCTGCCTATTTACGAGCTTAAGTACCATGGCTGGATTTCTCTCTTTGAGCGTAAGTCCGGTTTTAATCTTAGCAAATTTTGGAATCTATGCGGCCATCGGTATTGCTTTTGGACTCCTATTTTCATTTTGGCTTGGTCTTCTGATTCTTCCAAAAGTTAAACCCAAAACTAGCGGGCAGCGGGAAGCCGCCGCCTTGGTTAAACTTCAAAAGTGGGTACTAAAAAAACAAAAGTGGGTACTCACCGGATTTATTATGTTAATTGCTCTAGCGGGATTCAGTATTCCTCATCTAATGGTAGACACCAATAGCATTGCCTATTTGCCAGAAGACCATCAAGTACGCTCAGATTCGCGCCGTATTGAAGCACTTTATGGTCCATACATGCCGCTCGATTTTAGTATCGAGTGCCAGGGAGATTATACCCTCCAAAGTCCTGAAATCATCGAGGCACTAATTGAAATCGATCGAAAAGCCGAGCAAATTAAAAATGTCGGGCGAATGCAGGGTTACCACGAAATCTACCGCAATGCCCTCGAGGAGCGCTACAAGGAAAACTGGAAGCAGGGTCTTGGGAAGGCTTCTGTTATGAAGACCATTGGAGATGGAGCCGAACGCATGGCTCCCCAATGGGTACGCAATTTTACTAAAGCCGATTATAAGGGGGGCCGTTTCGTTTTAAGTGGTGAATTAGTCTCGGCTGGTAGGCTCAACGAAATTATTGCCGAGGTTGATAGTATCAGCTATAGCGTACTCGGAGAGCAAGCTACAGTTCAAGTGAGTGGCTACCAAAGCCTTTATGGAAAGATTGTCAACTACGTAACTAAGAGCCAGGTGCGCAGTTTAAGCTTAGCCACAGTTCTGGTTTTTCTTCTTTTGTGGCTCTTTCTGAGAGATTTACGTCTAAGTATTATCGCTCTAATTCCCAATTTCTTTCCGGTGCTCATACTCCTAGCAAGTATGGCCTGGCTTGGCATCGCTTTAGATACAGCCACCGCCAGTATAGCCAGCATCGTTCTTAGCTTTTCCATTGATGACACCATGCACTTTATATGGCGCTACCGCGAGTTAAAGGCAAAGGGAATGGAGTTGGATCAGGCCCGCACCGCCACAATTGCGCATGTCGGACGTGCTATTTTATATACTTCCTTGGTACTGTTCGTCGGATACAGCCTTATGCTATTTGGAGAGCTTAAAACCGTTATCTACTTCGGATCCCTTACTGCCCTTTCGATTGTTGCGGCCCTGCTGAGTCAGTTTTTCCTTTTCCCGATCCTTTTGAAAAACTATGACCGCCCATTAAAGGCAAAATAAAGCGAGTTATAATCATCAAAAATAGACTGCGGATTAAAGGGAATAATCCATGTCCACTCTTTAACTTTTTTCCTTTGTGAAAGAATCGGCTAATAACTGAAAAAGCATGACTCCCAAGCCATGAAAGACCATCTATTCCAAATGGCAACTTTCCTCGTAAGGGATCCAAGTTTTGAGCCAAAGCTTCTTTCTTCAACTCAAGAATTTGGATATCTCGACTAAGCTTTTCCGTCTGATTCATGGTCCTTTTTTTGATCTAAACTTTGACGCAAGGCTCTAATCATTAAATTTTGAAAAGGCCCGATTAACAGCGCCTTTCGAAAGCGGACAAAGAGCGCAAATAGTAAGATAAACGAGAAAAAGGCTAAACCAAAACCGTGAACGGTAGACTCCAGTAACTCAGACAAAAAGAATCCCAGCCAAAGTCCGCCTAAAATCATGGTGATATTGATAAAAATCAAAAAGAAAATAAGCGCATAGGCCCGCGCTACAATCGCAGATACCGTTTTTACCGACTTTAACTTAATCAGCTCCAGCTCGGTTTGGAAATACTCCTTTACTTGGTCG
Source organism: Croceimicrobium sp. (assembly GCA_965658275.1). Classification (GTDB taxonomy): domain Bacteria; phylum Bacteroidota; class Bacteroidia; order Flavobacteriales; family Schleiferiaceae; genus Croceimicrobium. The sequence goes on along the minus strand of CBFHRN010000086.1, from coordinate 1,218 downwards.
ACCCAAGCTTTAAACTCATCCCAAATTTTCATCTTCCGACTGATTTACGCGCTCTAGCTCGGCTTTAAGGCTATGTAAAAACTCGTCTTTGAGGTCATCTAAGATTCGACCAATACCTTCACTTAAATCATTGAGATCATCTTTAACATCATCCGCCTTTTCGCCAATCTTATCTCTCGTTTCTTCACCACTTTGAGGCGCCAATAGCAGGCCAGCCACGAACCCTAAGGCTGCCCCAATTAAAGTGCCAATGACTACTTTTTGATTGGAATCGCTCATGCTTTAATTTTTTATGAAGTTACGCTTTACTACTGAAAAAGACGCTGGTGCTTGTCGGCTCTATCCACTTTAGCCGCAAATTCCATTATTGCTTCTTGATAAGGAGACTTAAAAAAATATTCAAGAATGTATTTCGCTCCATCTTCTGCTTTTAGCCCCAATAATATCTTGGGCACAAACTCCTTTTGGGAATAGCTTAAATATGAGTCTTGCTTTAAGAAGCGATGCACGACTTCAATCCTGAAATCTTCAGGTCGGTACAGTTGCTTACCCGAGCGAGCTTGTTCGGAGCTTAAAATAGTGATAGCCTCAGAGAAGCCATCACTTTTCATATGTTGTTTAGTCTTACACCATTTGGTACAAGGATCTGTATTTGGACTATCCAACTTCATTACGACGCATTAAAGCTTCGTAACATCCAAGCCGCTTTTTCATGCACATTTAGGCGCTCGGTGAGTAAGTCTACACTTACCTCATCTCCGGCTTGATCTGCCTTTTCCAAGGCCTTCCGCATATTTCGAATTAAGTTCTCATGCGATGCTGTTAAATCGGCGGCCATCTCCAGGGCAGAAATACCCATTTTCGCCTCTTCTATGCTACTTAATTGAGCGTAACTTCTAAAAGTTCCTGGGGCATCAAAACCTAAGGCGCGAATTCGCTCTGCTATTTCATCAATAGCGTCAAACATATTATTATACTGGTCTTCTGTTAAATCATGCATACTCTTAAAGAGCTCACCTTTAACATTCCAGTGGTAGTTATGCGTTTTTAGCATCAATAGATAATGGTCCGCCAAGATTACATTTAGATACTCAACTACAGAGGCTCTCGCATCTTCGTCGAGACCCGTTTTTAAGGATTGATTTGTATTGAGTGAAAAATCTAAATCTTGATTGGACATATTGTAATTTTAAATTTTGAGTTCATATTGTTAACGAT
>CBFHRN010000085.1:0-7432 GCA_965658275.1 Croceimicrobium sp. | reverse complement strand
AAGCCAATAAATCTCTTTTCATGGTTTCATCAAGAAAACCCGAATAAAAGAAATTTAAAATCTGCTGGGTCGTCCAGTCCCTACTTCCAGCATCAAATTGATAATCTAAGTTTAGATAGGGACGGCCGTTATTGCTGAATATTACTGGAGCTTCACCAAAATCGGGAAGGGAATCTGTGGCAACCTGTCCAAAGGTGCTGGAACTAAGGGTGATGGTTAAAATGAGGAACAACTTTCTCATTTGGTACTTAATCTTAAATCACCCACCAATTGTATATCTAAGAAATTATCGGAGTAGATCTTTACGCCATCCAAAGCGGTCGTATTTAATAAGCTCCGAATGAAAATATACTTGCAATCTTTGAGCAAGTTCAATTGCTCAGAGCTCAGGCTATAAAGTAATTCACTCTCTTTAATTTCCGAAGACCTTCCATTTTGATCTACCGCTGCGGCTTCCACCAAATCGCTACTTTTTAAGGTATCCAATAATTGTCGCTGCCCATCAAATAGCAATAATTCAACCTCAACCGAGAAGGGATAGCTGTTTTTGGAAAGAACCTTAAGACTTGCCTTGGTCATTCTTCCTTCTGGATCTAAATCTGTGTACTTAAAGTCTAGGGTATCCCCCAGGAATAAATCGTTTAGTCCCAAATTAAAAGGCACCCTAAGATCAATAAAGGCCTCAATACCATAATCAGTGTACAAAAATTGACTAAGATCTGAGCTAGGGACGCCAAGATTCATAAAGGCCTTGGCTTTCAAATCGAAACTATCTGGACGTACTTCAATTAAATCTTGAATATTGGAATTTGTCTCATCTAAATTTATTTGCAGACTGCCAGGACTTGGCTTCGAGCCCGCTTGATTCTCGGTTGCTCTAGGTATCGAAAACTTAAAACCTAACTGATTCCAGCTTAGGTCTTTGTTGCCGTCGGCCCCCAAAGATTTTAATTGATCCACCTGGACCGAAAAAGGGGTTCCAATGTAATTATCTATTGAAAGTACGATTTGCGCTTGCTTTAAGTCCAAACTACCATCCAAAATATCTTCAAAACCATCTACAGCTATTACCTCCTCACTAGGCAAGGTATCGTATCCCAAGAAGCCGTAGCCTCTATCAGTAACAAGATTTTTAATTCCCGTTTCCACATACACGCTATCGGTTAGGGATAGATTTATCAAGCGCCCCGTGCTATCAATACCCCCTGTGAAAATGGTGTAAAAGGTGTTAAATACACCAATATCAGTAGGCAATCCCGTTAAATCCAAAAGATTATTTTCAACAGGAATTTCTACATAACTATTAACCGTTGAGTTCGGAGGGGCAGCAGGAATAATTTCTACGAATTGTAAAATATTGCCCGATGAATTAATTGCTCCAGGTAGGGCATAACGAAGATTAATGCTATCATCAATGGTGCTAAAAGCATTCATAAAGATGTCGCCTTCGGCCACATGGACCGAATTCAGAATCGCAGATGGAAGAAAAATACTAGCGGAGGCCGTATCATTGAATAAATCCTGAGCAGGAAAAATGGCTGTTGCCGCAACGGGGTCCATTTTATCAAGCGTAACCCTTAAATCTAGGGCATCCGAGGTGTCTATTAAAACTGAGTTCCCATTACTACCGGGCGAATCCAAATTGATTAGAGAAGCCACTAAATTACCTTCGATTAAAAAATTGTTCACCAAATGGACCGAATCATAATGTACCGCTCCAGCAGGCAAAAGGGCAATCGTATTTTGTAAAATGTTGTTTCCACTAGTTTGATTTTGAATAGCATACTGCAGATTCGTTAAATCAATCGGAAAATTATTTTCCATTCGCAGTACCAGCCAGCCATCTCTCAGCGTAATAGATTGGAAATAATCAGTTGCATCAATAGTAAAATTAGAGGGACCGATATTGGAAAGCGGTGGAATAATTTGGTTCGTGCCATTAGCTGCGATCAATAATGCTCCACTTAAGCCAGCTTGCGCAGCCACCATCCCTAAAGAAATACGGTTTTGAATAACCCGCTGCCCTAATGTTATTTTATTCAGCCTCGCGCTATTACTAAAATTCACATTAAAAGGTGGTGCGATTTCACCGGGCTTTATATCCAGTAATTTGTTGCGATACACCAACTCTAACAATCCGTTTACATCGCTTTGTATTAGAGTATCAGTACGATCTAAGTCCGTTAAATCTAAACGGGTGCTTAACAGGGGGACAAGAGTGTCAACTTCCCAATGAGCGGTCTGAGGATCCGGTCTGCAGGCCAAAAGAAGTATTATGCCGATAAAAGTGCAGAGTAGACTATTTTTCTTCAAATGGGAAATTTTTCTGCAAGTTACAAAACCAAAGCAATCGCAGCGGAATGCCCTTGCCTTCTCTATCTTAGCAAAAAATTAACCATGGCCAGAAAGCTTTATCACAATATTGCTGAGTTAGTACAAGTTGAAAATGAAGGGCGTCCCTACTTAAGGGGTTCAGAGATGAAGGGTTTACCAAGATTTCGAAATGCCTATATCGTTACAGAAAATGGTCGCATTTCCGATCTAGGGGAAGGAACACCTGACAATCTGAATTCCTTCGATGAAATTGAAAATTGCAATGGTTCACTTGTGCTGCCAAGTTTCGTTGATAGTCATACACACCTCATTTATGCGGCCAATCGAGAAGATGAATTTGCTATGCGTCTCGAAGGGAAGTCCTATGCCGAAATTGCGGCTGCTGGAGGAGGGATTTTAAATTCTGCCCGAAAACTAGCTAATAGCTCGGAGCAGGAGCTTTTTGAAGCTGCACAGCATAGACTTAAAGATCTCATTGCCCTTGGGACAGGTGCGATTGAAGTAAAAAGTGGATATGGCTTAAGTCTTGAAGCCGAGTTAAAAATGTTGCGTGTCGCAAGGCGCCTTGGCGAGGAAATGGACGTACCTCTTAAAACCACTTTATTAGGAGCACACGCTTTCCCTGAGGCTTTTAAAGATGATCATGAAGCATACATCCGGATTGTTATCGATGAAATGATTCCTGCTGCGGTCGAAGAAGGCCTAGCGGATTATATTGATGTATTCTGCGAAGAGGGTTATTTTAATTTAAATGAAAGTTTACGTATTGTAGAAGCCGCATCCCAGTATGGATTGGAAGCTAAATTGCATGTGAACCAATTCACAAGTCTTGGAGCGGTAAAGGCCTTTGTGGATCGAGGAGCGCTTTCATTAGACCATTTGGAAGTAATGACGGAGGAAGACATTGCCTGCATTTCCGAAAGTAATACCATAGCCACCCTCTTACCAGGATGCTCATTATTTTTAGATATCCCTTATGGTCCTGGAAGATCATTGCTCGATAAAAATGCAATCGTGGCTTTAGCGACAGACCTAAATCCGGGTTCGGCCCCCAGCGGCAATATGGCTCTTATGATGGCCTTAGCTTGCAGCCAAATGAAATTGAAGGTTGATGAAGCCCTTTGCGCTGCCACTCTAAATGGAGCCGCTGCACTCGAGCTTTCAGAAGATATTGGTAGTTTAGAAGTGGGTAAGGAAGCTAATTTCATTCTTTGTAAGCCCGGTTACAGCTCGGCATCTTTGGCCTATCATTTTGGACATAACCTTATTAAGAAACATATTATTAGAGGACTTGTACGCTATGAAGCATCTTAAATACATTCAAAAGGAGGAACTTGTCCAACTTACAAGCACACGAGCCGGTGAAGAAAAATTAGGACAGTCAATTGAACTTATTGAGGATGTAAATAACCTATCGGCAAGTCAGGCGCCCTTTGTTCTTGTCGGAATATGCGAAGATATAGGGGTTAAAGCCAACTTTGGAAGACCCGGTTGTCGATCTACATTTAAGGAATTTCTAAAGCCTTTTCTGAATGTTCAGGTGAACCGTTTCCTGAAATCTAAGACCATCAGTCTAGGTCCCTATCTGGATTTTGAAGATTGGCAAAGTGAGGCGGATAAATTAGAGGTGTCCAATGCTCATGATTTGGACAAATTGAGGGACTTGGTGAGCCTAATAGACGCCGAAGTTGCCTCGCTTGTTCAGGCTATTCGTAAGGCAGGAAAAGTGCCCATCGTCATTGGAGGTGGTCATAATAACTCCTATGGACTCATTAAAGGCTCTGCACAGGTGAATGGCTCTGGAATTAATGTGCTAAACATCGATCCACATGCCGATTTCAGGAGTTTGGAAGGTCGCCATAGCGGAAATGGATTTTCCTATGCTAAAAATGACAATTACTTAAATCGCTATGCGGTATTTGGCTTACACGAGTCCTATAATAATCAGCAAATTTTAGAAGAATTCAGAGCTTCTGCTGATTTATACTATTTGAGCTATGATGAGCTATTGGCTTATAGCACGGACGAAAGAGATCGTTTGTTTAAAGACGCGCTCCGCTGGTTAGGTCCCGGCCCAACTGGTCTAGAACTCGACACTGACAGCTTACAGGCGTTTCCTGCAAGTGCGCTTAATGCGAGTGGTTTTACCATGCGTCAGGCTAGGCTAATGGTTAAAACAGCAGCAAGTTTAACGGCGCCTGTATATTTCCACCTAGCCGAAGCAGCACCCGATTTAGCGTCGAATGCTAATGAAAAGGAGATGAGTACAAAAGCCTTGGTATACCTAATAACCGACTTTGTGAAGTCCTATCCCGAAAGGGATTAAAAAAAGGCGAGCTAAGTAGCCCGCCTCTAAGTTTATAAGTTCTCGACTTTTATAGGTTTAATTTCTTTTTAAGCTTCTTTGGAAGGGCGTCTTTGTGCATCATAATCCCAATGGTTTTATAGCGTACAAATGCATCTGAGGCATTGATATAGCCTGATCGGAATTCATTACCCCGCTCTCCCCAACTATTCTTTACGATGTAATATACGGTTCCGGCTTGATCCTTCACCTTACCAGTGATAAGCATTCCATGATCATCCGTGGTTTCGTAATTATCATAAGCCTCTTGGCGAATTTCAGGCGTTATTTTTAGTTCTGGCTTCGGACCATCGAACATAGCTTTACGTTCTGCCTCTGTCATTTTGCCGTATGGCTTCGCAGGCACAATGGCAACTCCATTGCGAAGGGAAAAGCCTTTCTCCGAAACATCGGTAGCCCACGCTACAGGATAAGATTCATCTAGCGCATAATTCAAAGCATCCATCATTTCATCCAGACCTACATTATAGGCCGTACCCCAGGCCCAATTGTCAGGAACTTGAATCATAACCTCCTCATGCATAGGATGGTGAGTGAAGGAAGTGAGCTGAACATAATCTTTTGGATTGATAGCAATGAATTCGTCAGCAAAGCTCCGTGGGGTATAGGTTTTGCCTTTGTACTGGAACTTTTCAGGATACTCGCCTAAATAAGCGTCTACCGTTGCCACGAAAGCCTTTTTCCAAGCTGGGGTTAGTTTCCCATTCTTGTTCTTAATAACCTCATCTAATTGTGCCTTTAAAACGGCCTCTAGTTCACCGTGATTATTAATGTCTGTGCCATAGTTTAAACCTTCATAAACTTCCTGAGGAACCGCTCCGTAATGTTTTAGCACATAGAAAACATCGGGTAAAGCTCCACCCTGAGCAAAGTTTAAATTCCCATGCAAGCGCACATATTTGATGGCTTTGTCGATGTACACCATTCGTACCGTAAACATTTCCGATAAATCAACAGGTTCTTTGCCCATTCGAAGCATCTCGCTTTCCACAAATCCTGTAGTAGCATAACTCCAACAGGTTCCGCTTCTACCTTGGTTTTTTACTGGAGTCGCTTCAAGGTCTACCAAAGTTTCAAACTGGAATCCTTTCTGATTATCTCCCCCATTGTCTTTTACCTTATTTATTAAATCTACCTGGGCGGTAGCTGAAAAACTTAGCACAAGGGCGGAAAGCACCCATTTAAAATTGAATTTCATAATTAGTCTTGGTTTTCGATTTGATTTAATAATTCTTCAACGGCTCTTTTTAATTGAGCATCATCATCTAGTTCTCGCACATTAGCGGGATTATCCAAAAGGATATCGGGAACAGCAGGGCCATTCTCCATGTTCATGCCGCTATTTTTCACGTACCAGGCGCGGAAAGGTAAACGGATAAAGGAACCATTCAGAAGCCTTGATCCACCTGTCGAAATTACCGCACCGAAAGTAGGCTTACCCACTAAAGTTCCTATTCCTAAAGATTTGTAGGCATGAGAGAAAATTTCAGCATTAGAATAGGAGCTTTCATTACAAAGTGCGATGGATGGTTTGGTCCATGCTGCAAGTGGCAGTCGCTCACTGTATGGATAATAGTTACTAAACTTCTTATTATCCCTTAAACTCTTACTAGCTCCACGCGGAATGGTGTAGGCATGTTGACGGACACTTAATACAGCCATCAGATAGTCCGTAGTCCAACCACCGCCATTAAAGCGAACATCAATTACAATTCCTTCCTTACCGTAGCCTGAGGCCATTAGTTCACGCTCAAAACGCTCAAAACTTGGTTTATCCATTCCTTTTATATGGATGTAGCCTAATTTACCTTTCGAATAGCGATCAACCATAGCTTTTCGGGTAGCAACCCATTCTTCATACAGTTCATTACTGACAGAACGACTCGGAAGAATGGCTATTTCCATCGTGGAACCGTTGCGCTCAATTTCTAAAATCTGAACTTCATTGCTGGTTTCGGCTAAGGTTGAATAGAAGTTTATCTCGCCATCAACCGCAGTACCATTAACACTTAAAATCCTATCTCCCACTCTGAGGTTGTTCACGCTTCGATCGGCAGGTGAATTAGGAATAATTCTACTCACTAAAACACCTTTAGCGTTTGGTCGAACTTCAATCCCAAGTCTTCCTGTTCTTTCTCTATTTATTTCCGCCTCAGTACCGCCATATAAGCCCATGTGACTCGCATTTAAGCGACCTAGCATAAGATTATAAACAAAACTGAAATCCTCTTCCGTACTTGCTGAAATGGCCCAGTCGCGATAATACTTATTGAGCTCATTCCAATTCTGTCCGTGAAATTCCGGATCGTAAAAACGATCTCTAATTAAACGACTTGCCTCTGCGTACACTTGTTTACGTTCCGCTACTTTATCGATGATCATCTTCGCTTCATGCTTGTAGCTTGTGGTCTTTCCGCCACTTGTCTTTATATATTTTAAAGTACCTCGGCTTATAAAGTAAAGACCTTTTTGATCTTTGTCCCACTGCATGTTGTAGGGACTGGTGCCACCCTTAGTTAAAGCTTCAACATCGGTGCCATCGTACTTAATCTTGTATAGATCCGAACCCCTGTTTATAGCATCGTAACGCGTGAAATAGAAGGTCTCCCCATCCTTGTCAACAAGCACATTAGACTCGTTACCAGTGTAAGAGGTAACCTGCTGTAATCGCATATGAATATTCTCAAAGTCGATTACTATTGGATCTACTTTCGTATCCTTTTTCTTATCGTC
>CBFHRN010000084.1:0-7440 GCA_965658275.1 Croceimicrobium sp. | reverse complement strand
TGCCGCCCTTTGTGAGGAGAATATACTCCCAAATAAAAGGTCGCGTAGCTCAGCTGGATAGAGCATCTGCCTTCTAAGCAGACGGTCGCAGGTTCGAATCCTGCCGCGATCACTAAGCCCAACCCCCCACCATTAAAGGGGTTGGTGCTTTTTCCTCCGGCAACGTCATTGGTTAACAGTTAATAATAAAGTTAATCTAATGGCAAGACGTAACCGACACATGTTGATGAACGGATGTTCAGTTTCTGATCCATCCGTCTTCCCCAAAAACTGGCAAGAAAAAGACGCTGATCTCAATATTGATTGGCGCATTCAGTATTACTATCATGACCCCGACTACGCGGATCCCTGGCCTAAAGGCAAGCTCTGCTAAAACAAACAAGCTATATCAGAACCGTCCAAATCCTTTCAACGAAAGCACGACAATTGAGCATAAGGTAAATCCAGCAAGTCAGCAAGCCAAGTTATATGTTCACAGTATTAACGGCTCACAAATCTTGGAAAAAGACCTTGAAGTTGAAGGGACCGAGGTGATTCTTAGTGCTAATATTCTGGAATCTGGACTCTACATCTATTCACTGCTTGCAGCCGGAAACGCAAGGATGTAAAAAACAGGCCTGGGCAAGCTTAAAGATTTTTAATCATCAAGGAAGTGCTGATAGTATAAGGGAGCCAAATAAATTCGGCTCCCCTTTTTTAGTTACATTATTCTATCAATTCCAATTTTGAGCATAACGGTAAACGACAAACGTCGAAGAGATTTTATCATTCATTCCCATACCACTAAGGGTACCACTTCCATTTATCGATGGCAAGTAATAAGTTTTTCCTTGATAATTGGAATGTTCATAACCGGCAAATTGTACTTGACTACCAACCTTTACCGAGGAAACTCTGTCATTCCACCAAGATCCATGTAGATTTCCAATGTAACCGCTACTGCCTAAATCTATACTACAAATTTTTCCACCAAAATTACTGTGTTCATAGAGGCGTGCCACATAATCTAGAGCCGTACTAACATTGGTAGACAAATTATAAGATGCCCATGGCGCATTATGATCACTTATTGCAGGATCTGTATTATATTTCCCGCTGTTGCTTTTTGGTTGATCGTTCGTGGAAACGACGAAGTCAACCCAATCCACGGCATAGTGTAATTGGCTGCCTAAAATATTTTGAGCTTGTAGAGAATTTACATTGAAATCACCAACTAAGAAAGTGTTCGTTGCTGTGCTCAGTGGCCCTACTTTGGTTTCGACCCAGTTCTTAAAGCTTTGTAGTCCAGATTTTTCGGATTGACGGTTGTTTGCACCACCATTGTAGGTATTGTGGTAATTGAATAGGTTAATTCTGGTGTGGCTGTCCACCTTTATGCGGGCATAAACGGCATGTCTGTGCCATTCATCCCACCTAGGATCGATTTGGATGAGTTTGGTGTCGACTTCCACAATAGGTAATTTAGAGAGAATTATCTCATAAAGCTCTTTACGACGCAGCACAGGATAGGGGGGCGACATCAAAGAGCCAGGGGTCATTTGCCAAAGCAGCTTGGTATAATTGCGTACTTCTGCATAATAGGGGAAACCACCCCCACTTTCATTATACACCTTAAAGACATCTTTTACATCTTGGGGATTGACCACTTCTTGCAGGCAAATAACTTGCACATCCGAGCTGAGGTAGTTATCCCGAAAAGATTCCAATTGACTCTTACCCTCCTCATGGGTATTAAAGCTAACAATCTTCAAGTCTTGCGCGACACTACTTTTTTTAGGATGGTAAATTTCCGCATTTGGATCATCTTCTATCTCCGTTGGATTAGGTTGATTTAGGATGTCATCTTCTTTGGAACAAGAACTAAAGAGCAGAATTAAAAGGCTAGTCGTAAGGCCCATCACTTTTTTCATAACATTTGTTTTTGGTTAAAGCCTTTCAAACTAGAGCTTGAAAACTTTAATCGTAGCAGATGGGGCTGGACAAAGTGTGACGTTCGGTGATTTTTTTACAAAATCTTGGGCCGCAACGATTTTTGTGTAGACAAATTGTAGACAGGGGCATTATTTGCCTTTTGATGTTGCATTTTCAATGGATGGAGCTATTACTTTTAGCCCATGTTTAATCGAGGAAAGACCGTAAATGAAGACTGGGAGGCCCATTTTGTGCTCTTGAATGAAAGTAAACAGCTTATGGTTCTCGCAAGTGGGAAAGCGGAGGAAAAATCCATTGACCGTTTAGATAAAGAGGCCCGTTGGTTGGCAAAGCTCTTAGGTTACAGCCTTGTTTTAGAGTTTTCCGATTGTTGTCAAACTTTTTGCCTTACGGTTTGGGTAATGTGGTTCAAAGATCGCTTTTGGCAGGATAATCGACCCTTGTTGGAGGTGCCAACCTATTATGTTCTTGGGGAGCGTTTTCGCTTCGCATGTTTGGTTGAATTAGCTTGGACGCATTTATGTATTCCTTCCTTTATTAAGGCTAAAGCTGACGATATAGGAATAGACCGAAGGGATAGCGATAATGCCTTGAGTAGTCGGTTTTTTTCGGGGATAACAAATAAATCAAAGGATTTTTTAGCGTTTCATGATTGATGGAGTAACGCACCATCGAGGATTCTTTTAGTTGGTTGTTCTTCTTTATTGTAAAGGAGGATTCGTGCGAACCCCGACCCTCGGTCGGGGTTTTCATTTTTTTATCTTATCAGTATGAAAGAGCGCGTATTTATTCTCGGTAAGCGTAATGCTACTAGACTAGGTTGCATGAGTATTATTGTTTATGGTATGCTTTTCATGGGTGTTCTGGCCCTGGTGTTCTTGGTAAAAATGACCCTCGAGGGTGATCTTAGCCTAGTAGAAAATCCAGAAACTTTATTGGTTTTACCTTTACTAGGCGGAGCATTTTATCAGCTATTTTCGGCTAAGAATAAAAAGCAAAGTTTGGGTGAGTTTCATTTCAAAGAGGAGGCGCCAGTCAATGGTCAAGGATTTATAATGGGACTAAATTAAAAGCCTCTAGAGGAAGGGCATCACAGATTGAAGTCGAGGTTAATGGAACTACCGATAAGGATACCAAAAAACTCAAAGCTTGCATCCCCACGGCCTAAATTTTCGGTTGACTCGGCAAAGAAAAGACCAATGCTATTTTGGGTGCCTTTTAATTTAAATCGACTGCCTCCTGTAAATATGAAGGTTTGTCTTTGCACTTGATTTTCACTTCCGGGTAAATAACCGAAGCCTAGGTAATAAGCCCAATCTTTGGTATAACGCCATTTAAGGCCACTACTCAATCGGTAAGAGGCTGGTCCGATAGGATCATTTGGAAAAAGGGATTTCGACTGAGCTCCGAAATAATTGAAATCCAAACTGTATTCTAATTGCGGTAGTATCCGGTAATTGAGCCCGGTTCCAAGGCGGTAACCATTCGATAGGTGGGTTTTTAAATCCTCTTGTAAGTCTTCACTGATAAAGGGTAGGGGATTGGCTTCGGCAATACTTACGGCGGTTTTCCCTTTTCCATAAACCGCTATGTTGGGGCTAAATGCGGTGAAGCCAATAGTAAGCTTTTCCCATTGTTTTAGAAGTCCCAGACTCATTCCTAAACTGTAAGAAACGGCTTCAGTAAAACTTTGACTCGTGAAAAAGAAAGAAGGGTTTGCTGTGTTGTAGTATTCGGAAGTTATGGCGGTAGATACGCTGTAGTAGTTGCCATAGAGCGAAAAGCCAATCGACCATCCCTTGCCCAAATCTTTTCCTGCACCTAAAAAGCCGGTATACATCGATTCACTTAAGGACTCACTTAGGCTGAGTCGTTCTATACCTCCATTGTTACCTGGGCTTTCAAAGTTTTGAAAGCCTGAATATTCCATGTATGCCGGGCTACCTAGGGCAAAAGAAAAGTTCCAGTCCCAACGATCGAGATGGTATATCAAAGAGGTGGGCATCACCTGTAATCCAGAGGCTTCCAAATCAATATTGCGATTACCCAATTGGAAAATATCCTTGGCTGTATAATTGAATTCATAGTAGGCATTTCCACTAAATGAAAAGCTATTTCCTTGATTGAGAACTAAAGCTGCAGGATTGAATAAAATAGCGCTATTAGGGCTTTGCCCAGCGATACCGCTATTGGCGATTAAAGCAGACTCATCTCCCAAGGGTAAAAGCTGTTGATTAAAGTATTGATTTTGAGCCAAGACCTTGAGGCTTGAAATTACCAATGCTAAAACCAGAATAATTCGTGCCATTTTCTAAAAATCAAAGCTTAAATTAGTGAACTCCAAAAACCTAAAGATACACCAAACCTAAAACAATTGAGCCATTACCTCGAAAAGGAGCTTTTTGATAAACTCCAAAGTAATCCTGATTTATTCAATTTAATTCGTGACCACGCTTTAGATGGTCTATGGTATTGGGATTTAGAGAAACCGGAAAATGAATGGATGGATAATCGCTTTTGGGAAACCCTCGGTTATAATCCTGAGGATATTCCCAGCAAAGCGATTGCCTGGCATGATAAAATAAACCCAGAAGACAAAGACCGAGCATTTAAGGTCTTTGAAGAGCATATCAAAGACCCTTCCCGTCCCTTTGATGTGGTCGGTCGTTATTACCATAAAAAGGGGCATTGGGTTTGGATTCGCTGTCGTGGATTTGCTATCCGCGATTCCCAAGGCAAGCCTATTAGAGCGATAGGTACCAATACCGAAATTACGGCCTTAAAACGCAGTGAACAATTACTGGAGCGCGCCAGTCAAGCAGCGCGAATAGGTTTTTGGGAATTGGATTTTATCAATCAAGATGTATTCTGGTCAAAGGTAACCCGTGAAATTCATGAAGTAGAAGATGGATTTATTCCCAACTTCGAGATTGGAGTGAATTTTTATGAGGAAGGTGAGAGTCGGGATAGGATATCTGAAGTAGTTGATCGGGCCATTGAAAATGGAGAACCTTTTGATGAAGAGTTACGAATTATAAGCGCCACAAACCGACCAAAATGGATTCGTGCCATTGGCATACCAGAGCTCGATCGAGATGGTAGCTGTCGAAGATTATATGGCTTATTCCAGGATATAGATATTCAGGTGAGTAGCCGTCAAGCAATCCGGTCAGAGCGCGAATTATACCGGCAGGTAATTGAAGGTGCCCAATTGGGCGCTTGGGAATTGAATTTCGATAATGAGGAAATTCTGGTGAACCGGAGGTTGGCTGAAATTATCGACTACGATTTAGAAGAACTCCTACGCTTAGGATACAGCCAATGGTTTGACTTAATTCATGCCAATGACCGGCCTACTTTTAATCAAAAGCTCGAAGCTTGTTTAAAGGGAGAAGCCTTGGAATTGAATTTGGAGCTTCGCTTGAAACGTCGTAAAGGGCAATATATCTGGGCCGCAGTGAATGCGAAGGTCTTTAGTCCAACCGGCTTTTTCAAAACCAAACGACTGGTAGGTACGGTCCATGATATATCGTCCTTAAAAGCGAAGGGGGAAGTGCTGAAGACCTTTATCAGCAATAACCCCATGGCTATGGCCATGTTTGATACGAAAATGCGGTATATCGCATGTTCTGATAAATGGTATTTGGACTATAACATTCAGGATACCAATATTATCGGTAAAAGCCATTATGAGGTATTTCCAAATTTGAGCCAAGAATGGAAGACTTTTCATCGAAAATGTTTGCAAGGCGAAATCTTTAAAGCTGAGGAAGACTCCTTTAAGCCTGCTCCGGGCCTTGAGGTCTGGGTGCGGTGGGAAATTAGGCCTTGGTATGAGGATAATAATAAGGTGGGGGGTATGATTATGTTTACCGAGAATATCACTGACCGAAAGCTTACTGAAAAACAACTCTTGCTCAGCGAGGCTACTTTCAGAGGCAACTTTGAAAATGCGGCTATTGGTATGGCCGTTATCGCAAGGGATGGGTCGTGGATTGAGGTAAATGAAAAAGTTTGTGAAATAACCGGTTACACGAAAGAAGAGTTAAGCCAACTAAGTTTTCAAGATATAACTCATCCTGATGATTTAGATCTAGATCTTGAATTAGTACAGGAGTTGCTGGATGGGAAGCGCCGTCATTATCAATTAGAAAAGCGCTATATCCGTAAAAATGGAGAAATCGCATATGTTTTACTGGGCGCTTCAATTATTCGCGATGACCAGGGAAATTTCGTTCATTTCGTATCGCAGATAGTCGATATTTCTAAACGTAAGAAAGCAGAATTTAAGTCAAAGGAATTATTAGATGCCACCATCGATCAAAATGATCGACTCAATAGTTTTGCGCATATCGTTTCCCACAACCTTAGAACCCATTCTTCCGGAATTTCGAAGCTTTTGGAATTGCTAAAGGAGGATCCTCGCTCTATGGAAGTGATAGATTTAGCTTTGCAAGCCTCCCTTCGATTAAATGAAACTATTGAGGATCTCAATAAGGTTGTCGAGATTCAAGGGAAAACAAGTTCGAGCTTTGTTTCCATTTCTCTGGAGGCGGCCATCCAAGAGGTTAAATCCACGCTTCAATTCGACATCCAATCCTTTGCCGAAATAAAAACACAGCTCAATCATCAGGTTGCCTTGAAAGGCCTTCAGGTTTACTTAGACAGTATTATATTTAATCTGATCTCGAATGCTGTTAAATACCGCCATCCCGATCGGAAAGCCCAAATTGAAATTAGCGACGCCTTGGATGGGAAATGGTATGCTATTAAGGTAAAAGATAATGGCTTAGGTATCGACTTAGATCGACATCGAGAACGTCTTTTCGGAATGTATAATACTTTCCATGAAAATGATAATGCAAGGGGCCTTGGTCTTTATTTAATGAAGCATCAAATCGATATAATGAATGGAAAGGTTGAGGTGGAAAGCGAGCTTGGTGTAGGAAGTACGTTTATTGTATATTTACCTTATGAAGAAAATTGACCTTGCCTGTATAATTGAGGATGATCCCGTGCACGTCTTTCTGACACGCAAGTTTTTGAGCATGTCCGGGAAGATCGACAGTATTATGATCTGTAAAAACGGTAAAGATGCCTTCGATAAGCTGCAGTCGATTCTTAAAAGTGGCGAGCGCCTGCCCGAGCTTATTTTGCTGGATTTAAACATGCCGATTTGGGACGGCTGGCAATTTTTAGATGAATTCACCAAAATAGAGGTGGATCAAGAGATTATTATTTACATTCTTACCAGTTCCACCAATGCCGCCGATAAGGAAAGGGCGGAGCAATACAATCTCAGAAGTAATTACCTTATCAAACCAATTACTTTAGATAGTCTAAGGAAAGTCTTGTAAGTGGTGAGCGACTAAGATCTATTGACTGGAATACTTTTTGCTTTCTTTGTAGTCCGATTGACCCTAAGCTAAAAGATCCCTTAGCTTACGAAAAGCTCCTTTTTTATTCTTTTTATTTTCATCGGAAGTGGCCTATGGGCTTGTTCCTGTT
>CBFHRN010000083.1:0-7686 GCA_965658275.1 Croceimicrobium sp. | reverse complement strand
CCGTAGTAATTTCCGGGGCCGGCATCGTAAAACTCCATCGATACCAATCCCGTTTGTGGATCGACCACCAAGGGACCATTTAAGGGGTTCTCGGTACTGTCAGGGTAAGGCTTTTCCCAAGAATAACCTGAGCTAAAGCTCAGTAAATTCACAAAGGTGACTTTCGGTTGCACAAAGCCAATATGCAAAGAGTCGTAATCGGCGTCGAAGGGATTACTGGGGTACAAATAGGGACCTTCGCAATTTCGCATCAATTGCTTTTGGGTAAACTGAGGACTATGGCTGTAGCAACTATCTAAAGGCAAGGGACTCGTGGACCCTGGTGGCGTATAGGGGTAAAAAGTTGCCTCGAGATGTGTACTGGCACCTGCCGAACCCACGTTTAGGTTTTGTGCATCAAAGCGGCAGCAGCGTTGGTAAACATAGGTCCACCCACCAGGCGGAGGAGTACCTGTTAGACTAATCGTATCGGTCGTAATTACCCACCGAATAAGATCACAGCCGCCGCAAGCATTTAGGGTATCGCTGCGGCTAAAATCCACCTGCATCGGATAATAGGTGCTTAAACCTGGGGCCACCAAATTATGGGCGGTACTAGCCAAATTGTTGATACATGGGCTGTATACGATAGCCGTAAATTGATACTTCCCTTGACCCATACATTGCCAGGTTAATTCGGAACTATACCAGGTGGATGATTGTACTTGGCCTCGCAAAGCGAAGGCACTTAGAAAGACCAGCCCTATAGAGAAAAATCGTAAGACAGACATAGACAGAGTTTGAACCGAAGATAATATATCCTCAGAAACAATTTAAATTCAACTATTTAGAACTAGGCAAGTGGTGTTGAGCCATCCAACCTAGCGCAAGAATTTGGAACTTTAAAGGGCGAGAAGCAAAGCCCGTCGTTTTACGTAAATTAGAGGCATGAAGAAATGTGTCTTGCTCCTCGGGCTTTTTGCCTCTTTGGTAAGTTCAGCGCAGTCTAGGCTTACGGAGTCCGCCTTACGCTCAGATCCCATTTGGTTCAATCATTATGAATCGCGTGGCTTTCTGAGCACTTCGCTCAGTCTCGATGAAGCAGGAAACATTTACACCGGAGGCACCTTTGAGTCATTTCTGGCCACCCCCGATACAGTTTTCGAGATGCCCCGGCTTCCTTTTAGAGAAACCTTTGCCAATTACCCGTGGCTGCAAAAGCATGACGCGAATGGCAAGCTGGAGTGGACCGCCTATGCCCAGGGCCAAGCGCGCTTGCATGATATTGCTCTAGACGATAAGGGTCATATTTACATCACCGGAGAAGTATGGAGTAATAGTTTGGTTTTCGTTTCTGCCAATGGCCAGCAAGATAGTCTCGATAAAGCTGGTGACTATCATCGAGGGGCCTATATCGCAAAGTTTAATGCGGAAGGACAATTGTTGAAGAGCTACTATTTTAGTCTGAATCGCCATGAGAATTTTAATGCCCTCGTAATCGACTCGAAGGGCCAGCTTGTTTTGGGAGGGAATTACCTGTACTCCCAAAATAGTGAGTTAAAGCGCAGCTATTTACTTTTAAAAATGAGCGCTGATTTAGCACCCCTTTGGGTGATGGATGGCGACACCCTGGGCTATTCACAAATTAATAGCCTCACCGTAGATGGCTCCGATAATATTTATGTGGGAGGCTCTTATACCCTAGATTTAAAAATGGCTCAGAAACAGGTAAGCAGCCCCCATCAAAACCAACAAGCATTTATAGCCAAGCTAAGTGCAAAGGGAAAACTGAAATGGCTCCAAGGTGAGGTAATCGGTCCCGAAAATGCGGGTAGCCAAATGGTTATTAATGGGATTGCGCTTGATTTTTGGCGTAATGTATACTTTACCGGTAGCCGATTTGGCGGTCGTTTTTACCTCGCAAAACTGGATCGAAAGGGCCAACCAAAATGGATTACCGCCAGTCGCCCCAGCAACCGCTCTAATTATCCCTTCGGCCTGACAGAGCGAGATAATAAAGAGCTTTTGGTTTTTGGCCATGGTTATGGCGGCAGCTTTTTGAGCACCGATCCGGTAGATACCTTAAGCTATACCGCCAATGGCAGCACCGATTTTTTCATTGGCCAAATCAGTAAAAAAGGACGGCTGGAAAAATTCCTTTTCGGCGGTGGCCGGGGCAGCGACTATGTTACCGACATCGCCTTTCGGGACGGTAAAATCTATGTTTTGGGTCACGATTTGGGTGGACCTCCAGTAGTGTTTAAAGAGCAGTCGATACATGCTGAAAGTCGTTTTACCTATTCTAAAAAAGGACCCGTGATGTGGTTGGCTTGCTTTGAGTGGGAAGAAGATTAATAGTTAAAAATTGAAGGCATAATACTTGCATTGTTTTAGTTAAACGGATCTATGCGTCTATTTCTCCTTTTACTCTTATTTATTTCGGCATCCCTAGATGCGCAAGATTTCTTTGCCGACTTCCCACCCCATTTTAATTACACCCTTCGTACCGATTCGCTTGCTACGATTGACGCGAATGAGGAAGGTTTTTACATTGAATACCAATCCAAGGATTTAAGTATAGGCTGCTACGGCTCTTTGGATATTGAGGCCGACTTTAGTTTGATTTTGGAGCATCCCTTTTTATACCGCACCTACCTCGAATATATGAATGAGGCGGAGGTGCACCCGTTTTTGAAGAATTACGCCCTAATCTTACACGGCGTAAAAAGACAAGGCGGGGAATGGGATTCTCTTTTTAGAGCACGTCTTAACGATTACTGTGTTTATGGACAGCACAATTACCTTTATGCCAGCAAAGACTATTTTATATTCACCTATCAATATACCTTTAATGGTAGCGGGGGCATTCGCCACTTACAAAACCTAGGCTTGGCCGCACCCATGTTGCAGGCATTAAGCCAGGCCCTTGAGGCCAAAGAGCTGCAAAATGAAGAATTCTTAGCTTTAGATAACACAAGTCTTATTGCGGCCGATTTCAACTTCCAAGGAGACTATTTGATGATCACTGGTGATCGTATTAAAGCCGGTATGCCTTTGGAAGATATTTGGGCCTTGGAACTGAAGCAGGAAACTAGTCCCCGTAAGCTAGAACTTAAGTCAAGAAACAGAGCCCGTTCCATCTCAAACTACAATCAAGATCGATCCAATTGGTTTAGAGATAAAGCCCGCTGGTGGCGATATCAGAACTTTATTTTTGTTTGGGTTGAAGGTTGGAAGCTTAAAGCCTATGCGATAGAAGACGGAGGCTTGCTGCGTAATCTTGAAATCGGTTATATCTACCGGAAAGTCGATTAAAAAAAGGTAGCCCCCACCCGAAGGCGAAAGGGCTACCCTAACCTTAACCTAATTTTTTTCAGAAGTAGATCGGAATAAGCGCAGGAATCCCTTTTTGCCGCCGTAAGTTCCGATAAGAATGAGCTCATCCTCCCCTTCGGGTATCAAGTAATGCAAGTCTAATTCTTCTTGGGTAAAAACCCATTGCTTTAAATAAGCCTCCAATTGATTGAGGTCCTGAAAATCCAAGTCTTTTAGCCCTTCTCCATTTAAAGTGTACAAAGCTTTATGGCCTTCGAGATTGGTGCTCCCTGTTTTTGTTTGGAGACCAATTAAACAAGGCTTCTTAGCACATTGCGCCAACTCCATGTAGGCAAAATCTTGAGCACTTAAGCCACCGAAGCAAAGGACGAATAATAGGCTAAGGAGTCTTCTTGAATTTAGTGGATTATTCATTGCAAAAGTTTTAATTGGGTTCTTCAATGGGTGTCACTTTGAGATGGCAATCGCCCTCACAGGCACAGTTTATTTTAGGAGGATCACCCAGGCTAATTTCTTCCAAACACTCGGCACTCGCCGAAATACAGGAGCCTGTGCAATCCACTTCATAACCCGGTGCCCCGGCATCCGTCTTGTAAAACGCCGTGCTAAAGTTTTGATTGTGGGCATCCGCCAATTGATAACGCACCCCATACCAGCTTCCCTTTGTGTAAATGTCTACGGAAAGAACGCGGTACTCTGGAATGCCCATTCGCTCTTTCACGCTTTTCTCCAATTGAGCATGAAAGGTTCCATATTGGGCCACCAAAGCTTCGAATGCCGCAAGGTCCGTCGCTTCAGGCTCATAGCCTATGCGTATCGCTTGTAATTTACAATCGTCCGTACAGTCGCATTGGTACTTCCAATCGCTCACTTTAATATGATCGCAAGATGCGCAGGTTCCTACACAATTGATCTTCCATTGCACGCCATGCTCACTTGTTTTTTGGAGCTTTGGGGATTGACCAGCTAGGGAGTCTACGCTTTCCTCTTGCTTCGAACAGGCCCAGACTATTAAAGCTAGGCTAAAAGCAAAACCGATTAGTTTTTTCATGGTTCATTATTTAGGGTTAATACAAACACTCCAGCGCCGAAGCGCGCTTTTAAGCCGTTTTGTTCCTACGACTTAAAAACTGCCCTAAAAAATGCATCAAGCTCCCACTTGATTTCCCTTGACCTTGAAAACATGACCTAAGACTTGCGAAGCACGGTCATGCGAAACGCTTATTACGCTAAGCGACGGAACAAATATAGCGCAATAATATAAAAATAGGAGATTAAATCGCTTTAATATAGCGTATAAATCCTATCTTACTGATTATTAATTAATTAAATTCGAAGGTAACACAGATTGTCGCCAGAGCCCATGAATTCAGTTAAGGATAAACTCCGCTTACTACGTCTAAGTCACAAATATACCCAAAAGGATCTTGCGGAAAAGCTTGATATTCATGTAACGACTTACGGTAAGATTGAATTAGGGGAAATTGGCATCGACATTTACAAGGCGCGTAAACTTGCGCAACTTTACTCGATTAGCATCGATGACTTCTTTGAAGAGGAAGAGAAATACGCTACAAACATTTTAGAAGAGCCTCGGGCTCCTTTTGGAAAGCCCCGCAAGAAGCCCATACGTATTTACCTGGAGATCGAACCGGATGCCGACGAAAAGCAGCTCCAACAAATTCTAAAAGGCTTGCGCGGGATTATCGAAAACACCTAGGTCTCATTTAGAACTATTCCATAAGATAAATACGCTAAAGCTTTGTAACTTCTTGTTATGAAACTGCGTAAATTCCTTTTTGCCGTCCTTATTATCTTGGGCCTCACCGCCTGCGGCACACGTAAGCTCAGTCCGGCCTTAGTCGGTAATTGGCAGGCTCCCACTTCTCCCATAACGGTGCGTGAGGAAAGCAGTTTTATGAAGTTTCAATTTACCCGTGATAGCGCTGACTTTGAACTAAGGATTGATTCCAATTTTCAAGTGGAGGGTAGCATTGGAAATGCGAAAATAAGGGCCAGTAGCATACACTGCAATTGGCTCCTTCCCACTGATCAAACGGGAATCAGCTACATCATTAAACTAGATCTAGAAGGTGCGATTTTTGAAAAAGACCCACTCGCCTACAAAGAAGTTGAATTATGGCTAGGGACTGATTTTGATGGGGGCGAATGGGAGCTGCGCTACACCGAAGGAATGGCGCAATTTCCAATGGCCTTCCCTATTTTTCGAAAATATAAAGATGGGGATTCAGCTCTAAGCAGCCCTTAAACCGCTTTGAGGTCGAAGTAAAATCTAGCCCCCTGTCCTTCAGCAGATTGAAGCTGTAATTTGGCCTTGTGCATTTGAATAAAGCGATTTCATAAGGAAAAGCCTAAACCACTGCCTTTTTCATTGGCGCTGCCCGGTGTAGAGTAATTAGTTTCAAAAATTCGATCAACTACATCCTCCGGTATTCCAGGGCCATCATCTACCACCGCTATTCTAACAAAGTCTCCTTTTGCCTCGCCTTTAGCCTCACTTCACATCCACTTGTGCAAAACTTAATGGCATTCGAACATAGATTGCGCAAGACTATATCCAACATATCCTCATCGGCTCGGACTTTAAAATTATCCTCCAAGTCCAGTATTAGTTTGATGTCTTTTCCCTTGGCCATATACGACTTGCCATCCTTCGTATAGTTTAGTACTTCTACCACAAAGCCCTTCTGGGATTTTAAAGCTTTGCTCATCACTTTCACCGTTTCCGGATCGGTATCAGGTCCTTGTAAAAAAGCTCCAGGTTTTTGACCTAAAATTTCCTCCAGAGTATAACCGGTGAGATTTAAAAAGGATTCATTTGCCCATAGTAAAAAACCATCGGCATCGGTAAAAAGTATCGGAGATACTAATTGTCCGATTAAAGCACGAATATGATTAGCGAACTTGTTATATGGCATTACATAGCTAAAGATATAAATATCAAGACATTAGTGCAATAGACCTTTCCGGTGAAACTTAAAAAAATTCTCACCCGATTAAAAATCTTTACTTTATGTAAACCTATTTAACTCCTACTTTTAAGATTAATTAATTTCTAATTTGGCTTTATGCTAAGTCTATCCCTTTGGTCTGGTCCGCGCAACCTATCTACAGCCCTGATGTATTTTTTTGCTCATCGTGGCGACTTTAAAGTTTGGGACGAACCTTTTTTTGGGGTTTTCCTAAAAGAAAGTAATCGCTGGCGGCCTTCTCGCGAAGAAGCTTTGCAGGCAATGTCCCTTAATACTCATGAAGTACTCGAGCAACTGAATGCTCCGGTGGGGCAACACCTCTTTCTAAAAAACATGGCCAATCATTGGAGCTATATTCCAGAAGATGCGCGTTTACAGTGGCCTGCTATTATTTTATTTCGAGATCCGCGCTTCGTATTTCAATCCTATCACAAACAGATGGAAAGCTTTGACATGCTAGATCTGGGTTATGCAGAGCAGGTTGCGATCTTTCAAGGCTTAAAACAAAGTGAGCAAAAGGTCTACCTCCAATGTTCAGAAGAACTCGCCCAACAACCTAAAATAGAGCTACAAAGGCTATGCAAATACTTTGACATCCCTTTTGAAGCTTCCATGCTACATTGGTCCCCTGGTGCCCTCGCCGAGGATGGGGTATGGGCGAAATACTGGTATGAGCGGGTGCATCTAAGCAGCGGCTTTGAAGCACGATCGGCTCAAAACCCTCCGCCGGTTAGAGTGCAAGACCAAAAGCTTTACGAAGAATGTTTACCTTATTACCAAATCTTAAAATCCGCCTACGATGAGCAAATTCAATCTTCCTGATCCCCGTAACGACAAAACCTTGGTTTATGTAAATGGACTCTTACCCAGAGCAGAAGCCAAAGTTTCGGTGCTCGACTCGGTTGTGCAAGGGGGTGATGCCGTATGGGAAGGACTGCGGGTATACCGTGGGAAAATCTTGCAATTGGAAGAACATTTGGATCGTTTATTTGCCTCGGCTCACGTTATGGCCTTCGACAATATCCCCAGTCGAGAAGAAGTTCGCAATGCTGTGTTTGGAACCTTAAAGGCCAATGATATGAGCGATGGCGTGCATATTCGACTTACACTAACCCGTGGCCTAAAAAGCACCTCGGGCATGAACCCTAAGCTGAATACCTTTGGGTGCACCCTCATTGTTTTACCCGAATACAAAGGCCTCGTTTACGGAGAAGAAGGTTTGCTATTAATTACGAGTTCGGTGCGTCGGAATCCTCCTTACAGCCTCGATTCTAAAATTCACCACAATAACCTCATCAACAATATTCTCGCTAAAATTGAAGCCAATCATGCGGGGGCAGATGATGCGGTGATGTTGGACCAGCAAGGCTTTTTATCC
>CBFHRN010000082.1:0-8023 GCA_965658275.1 Croceimicrobium sp. | reverse complement strand
TAAGATGGCGATAATATCTTGAAGTTCTTTATAACGCTGCAAGATTACTTTTACTCGTTGTGCGCAATCATAGTGCTCATCTCCAATAATTTCTGGAGCCAAGATACGAGAGGTAGAATCCAGTGGATCTACCGCTGGATAGATACCTAAAGCTGCCAACTTACGAGACAATACCGTGGTAGCATCCAAGTGAGCGAAAGTCGTCGCTGGAGCCGGGTCAGTAAGGTCATCCGCAGGTACATAAACTGCTTGTACAGAAGTAATAGATCCATTCTTAGTAGAGGTAATACGTTCCTGCATCGCCCCCATCTCAGTTGCAAGAGTAGGCTGGTAACCTACCGCAGAAGGCATACGACCTAAAAGTGCTGACACCTCAGAACCTGCTTGGGTAAAACGGAAAATATTATCTACGAAGAAAAGGATATCACGACCGGCACCATCACCTTCACCATCACGGTAGTACTCAGCAAGAGTAAGACCTGATAAGGCTACACGCGCACGTGCACCGGGAGGCTCGTTCATCTGACCAAATACGAAAGAAGCTTTAGACTCTTTAAGGTCCTCAGCCTTCGCTTTAGAAAGATCCCAACCGCCTTCTTCCATAGACTCTAGGAATTCATCGCTGTACTTGATGATACCAGACTCCAACATCTCACGAAGAAGGTCATTACCTTCACGTGTACGCTCACCTACACCAGCAAATACAGAAAGACCACCGTGGCCCTTTGCAATGTTATTAATTAACTCCTGGATCAATACGGTTTTACCTACACCGGCACCACCAAACAATCCAATCTTACCACCTTTTGCATAAGGCTCGATAAGGTCAATTACTTTAATACCTGTATAAAGGATCTCAGTAGCTGTGGAAAGATCCTCGAATTTTGGAGCATCACGGTGGATAGGTAGACCATTTTCGGTAGGAAGTGACTCCAATCCGTCAATAGCCTCACCAATTACATTGAAAAGACGACCACGAATTCCTTCTCCAGTAGGCATTTTGATAGGACTACCAGTACCGGTAACTACCTGACCGCGCTGCAAACCATCGGTAGAGTCCATCGCAATAGCGCGAACGGTATCTTCACCAATATGCTGCTGTGTTTCTAATACTAAAGGAGTTCCGTTTGGACGGCTTACATGAAGTGCATCGTAAATTTTAGGAAGCTCAGCATTTGTAGTATCGAAATATACGTCTACTACAGGACCAATGATCTGAGCGATTTTTCCAACAACTTGAGACATGTGTTACAATTTATTGTACCCGCGTGGGTTTTCTTAATTTGCGTGCAAAATTAGTCCATTTTATATTAACTCATAGAACCTTGTTGGAATTTTAATTTGGCTAATTTTGAACAGGTAACTAACAAGCTGCTTTTTTTCACCCAAAAGCACTCTAAAAGACTGAAAATTTGAAGGTTTACTATTCGCTTGACGACTTTCAAAAACTCGATAAAGCTGCGGTAACCACCGGCACCTTTGACGGGGTTCATTTGGGACATCGGAAAATTCTAGGACAACTAAATAAAACCGCTCGCTCGATCGAAGGGGAAAGTGTTTTATTGACCTTCTTCCCCCATCCGCGAATGGTATTGCAACCGGACTTAGACTTAAAGCTCATTAATTCCCAAAAAGAGAAAATAGAATTATTAAAATCAACCGGTTTAGACCATCTTATCATTCATCCTTTCACAGCTGAATTTAGTCGAACGAGCTCCTTGGATTTTGTTCGGAATATCCTGGTAAATCAAATAGGAGCTAAAAAATTAGTGATTGGTTACGATCATCATTTTGGACGAAATCGAGAAGGTAGTTTTGAACATCTCAAAGAATTTGGGCCATTATACGGATTTGAAGTAGAGGAAATCTCCGCACAAGACATCGACGACACCACTGTTAGCAGCACTAAAATTAGGAATGCGATTAGCGAAGGCACCATAGAAATTGCTAATCAATATCTCAACTACGAGTTTCCACTCAGTGGAAAGGTTGTTGAAGGAGAAAGAATCGGCACTAAAATTGGTTTTCCAACAGCCAATATTGTGGTGGGAGACTCCTACAAAATCATTCCTGCTAATGGCGTATATGCCGTACGAGTCATTTTTCCGAATGAAACCGAAAAGGCCGAAGTTTTCGGCATGTGTAATATTGGTATACGCCCCACTTTTGGAGGAAAATTTCAAACGATTGAAGTACATCTTTTTGATTTTGAGGAAGATTTATACGGACAACAGCTGGAAATTCGATTCGTACACTCTTTAAGGAAGGAAATGAAATTCGATGGACCAGAGACTTTGAAGAATCAATTATCTAAAGATGAAAAAACTGCTCGTCGTCTTCTTGGTATTTTGTAACCTAGGCATCTCAGCTCAAAGCCGATTAAAAGCATTTTTAGAAAATCCTTCGAAAACAGAGATTCTCAAACTTGACCTGCATCGATGCAAACTCAAGGAATGGCCAAGCGAATTATGGCAATGTAAAAACTTGGAGCATCTCGATCTCAGCAAAAATGATCTTGACGATATACCACCTGACATTGAAAAGCTTCAAAACCTGAAGGTGCTTATCCTTTCCAAAAACCAAATCCAAAAGATTAGCCCCTCCCTAAAAAAACTACCTCTTCTTATCGATCTGCAATTAGATCAAAACCCGATTGATAGTTTACTTTTAAAAGAAGGAGATTTCCCCAGTCTTCAAATATTAGATCTATGGGATGCGGAAGTAAAATACATAAGCCCTCTAATTTGCGAACTTAAAAGCCTAAAAGAATTAGACCTCCGGCGGAATTTTTTAGGAACGCGCGATTTAGATTGGCTCTTTAAGTGTCGAGAAGAGCTTAAAATAGAAAGCACCTGGGGATGTGACTGCGATTAGCGCTTATAGCCAAAACGCTTCAATTCATTTTCATTACTCCGCCAGTCTTTCCGCACCTTCACAAATAAATCGAGGAAGACCTTCTTATTGAAGAACTTCTCCATTTTTAAGCGCGCACCTGTTCCCGTCTTCTTAATCATTGAGCCCTTGGCACCAACAATGATTCCCTTTTGTGTATTCCTTTCAGTATAAATACTAGCTCGAATACGAATGATCGTTTCATCTTCTTTGAACTCCTCCACCTCTACTTCTACAGCATAAGGAATTTCCTTGCTGTAGTTAAGAAGAATTTGTTCTCGTATCATTTCTTCCACGAAGAAACGCTCGTTTTTATCGCTCAAATCCTCCTTATTGTAGTAAGGTGGCGATTCTGGAAGCAACTGCTTTAAGCGTTCTACGAGAATCTCAACATTGAAGTTTTGAAGGGCCGATATAGGAAGAATTTCAGCTTCTGGAAACTCCTCGTGCCAATAAGCAACTTCGGTTTCCAATTTAGATTGGTCAATTTTGTCAATCTTATTAAGGATGATAAAAACAGGTTCCGAGACTTGCTTAAGCTTGGCATAAATCTGCTCATCTTTAAGACTGCGAATACCGGGTTCCACTAAATAAAGAAAGGCATCTGCATCCTCAAAAGAAGCATGAACAAAATCCATCATACTTTCCTGTAAGGCATAGGCTGGCTTAATGATACCCGGAGTATCTGAGAATACAATTTGATAGTCCTCACCATTAAGCATACCTAAAATACGATGTCTGGTAGTTTGGGCTTTGGGAGTAGTTATCGATAATTGCTCACCTAATAAGGCATTAAGCAAGGTAGACTTCCCAACATTTGGATTCCCAATAATATTTACATAGCCGGCACGGTGACTCATCGATTCCAAATCTTGAATTCAAATTCTTCCTGCAACAGGTTTTGGAGCTCTTGAAAATCGGCCTTCTGCGCCTCATCAATGACCGTTGACTTCAATTTTAAGCTAAAGCTAAGATGCCATTGACTCTTAGTTTTTGACCATGAATAATCGAAATCGTAAACCGAATTGCTTTTAAACTTTTGCAAAGGTACGTCTATTTGAAGGCTATCATCGGTATTAAAGCAATATTGCCACTGGGCCTTAAATATCAGAGGCAAGGCAAAGCTTCTTCCAAGACTGGGATGGGATCGAATTGAAAGTGCCTCGCTAAGCGGTAAAATAAAACGCAGGCTATCCTCTGCCGATAAGACTTGTGGTTTAGAATAGAGAAGGCTATCCCTCTTTTCAAACTGATAAATAAGTTGGTGATTGGTATAATTTAATTGGTCTTTAACCGAATCGTTTTGCAAATATCCATTGGCCAAAATCGACCGGAAAGCACCCCGGAGTTTTAGCGTATCCCTTTGCACCCAAGTTCCTTTATCCTTTAGCAAGCTAAGCGTGTAGACATGATGAAAACCGTGAGGATCTACCTCAACTTTAGGTAAGGCCATTATTTTAGGGACAGAATCCTTTCTTGAAAAGGCTTGAATCCAACCTTCCGACAAATCTGGGGGCAGCTGATTTGCTTTATAGAATTGAGACATGTAAGGACCAGGGAGAACATAATTCCAATCCTCAGCGCTATCTTTTCTAAAGATTATTCCTCTTGCCACGGCCGTCCATGGAGAAGCAAAGTTAGCAGGAGGCCTTCCGAAACGTTTGGGACTCAATAGAACCAGTTTATAGTCGTATTTAAAATAGTTCAGAAGCTTTTCTAAATGCGAGCATAGCAATCCATATTCCCTAAAAATGGGCGGTTCTATCGGTAGTTCTTTCAAATATTTTCGCACCGCCTTTTCTTGGGCACTTAATACTAGCTGAAGGGCCTTATCAAAATTTTGCTCTTGATTATTTATTACAATGCGCTCCAAACTTTGCTCCACTTCGTACCACACCTCGGCGTAAGCTTTCGATAAACGAAGCCTTCCTTCTGCATAGGCAGAATTCGATTGAAACTCCTCGCCTCGGCCGTGGAAATAGCGCACTGGCCGAATCCAACTTCCATAAAACTGCTGCAATCCGAAATCTTCTGCTAAACTGTTTCGATAAACTACAAAATCCTTTAAATCACCTTGGTAAAAAAGATAAGGCAAGAGTTCACGCCAATCATCGCTCTCGTCTCGATCATAGTAAAACACTTGATCCTTCCAGTCCACCCAAACACCTGGAAAATCAAGTGCGGCAGTAGAAAGGCTCGTTTCAATACTATGGGCGGGAATATGCTTACGACTAAACTTATACAAATTGTAATCCCAAATTTCCTCCTTTTCAAACTTCACAGAGGAATCTGTTGCGAAGCGCAGCGGAAAGGCTGATAAAATTTTTATTCGTTGTGAGGATTCAATCACTGGAAAACTCTGCTCAAAAGTTAAGCGATAGGGCAAGGGCACCCCTTTACAGGTGACCATAACCTCAACAATGCTCCCTTTCCTTAAATCGGGAAACGTGAGCCTAAACGCAAACATCTTCTTCGTGAAAGGGTCAGCTCCCAATGTGTCTAGATAAAACTCCTTTATAGCATCAGGTTTTGCCTCATAAACTAGGAGACCATCGTGCCATACTCGAAAGTCGATATCCGCCAAGACCTCATAGTTAGGCAGTTGAATATCAATAGACCCATGTTCCTCTATCGTCGCACGGCTTGGATACTGGAAGCGTGAATAATGCCGATAAATCTCACCTGAAATATTGGAATTAGAATTGAAATACTCCCTCAGTATAATATTTTCAATAGCCGCAAAAGTATCAACGCGGTAATCAAAGCGAGGCCTTGGCCAATCTCGCCAATTTTTTTCCCAATACTCCGATTCATAGGGTTTTTGAGCCCAAATAACTGAGGTGCAGAGTAAAGCGAAAAAGATAAGACTGTATCCCTTGAACTTCGCCATGCCTCTAATTTATCAAAAAAGCTTTGAGTGTTGTGAGGTTTCAATTTTCATTTTATATTTGCCGCCCCAATAAGGGAAAACGCATATCGCGGGGTGGAGCAGTTGGTAGCTCGTTGGGCTCATAACCCAAAGGTCGTCAGTTCGAGTCTGGCCCCCGCTACTAGGAAAGCCTTGGAACGAAAGTTTCAAGGCTTTTTTCATTTAAGCCTTAGCCAAGTTTGCTAGAGCGAATAGTTTATATGAAGAAAGACATTCTAGTGCAATGAAGCTGCGGCAAGGTTTAACGAGCTATTATTTCTAAGCTTAGAATCAGCTTCTAAGGTCGTCCAGATAAGCTTAAAAAGCCATGGAACAGCACTTCGGCCGTGAAATCTATACTATGAATTGCCTCCATACTCCTGGAGGTAGGTCTCTACAATAAATTCAATATTATTGTATATCAGCGGTTTGGTAATGAAACCTTTCACCACTTCATAGTCATTTGCTCGTTGTTGGTCATCTTTAATAAGCGAGTTACTCATCGCAAAAATGATCGTTTGCTTGTGGGTAAAGTCCTGAACATATTCATCCAAAAACTCGAATCCATCCATCACGGGCATATGAATATCAAGCAGGATTACTGCCGGGAAAATCTCTGCATTTTTATCCAGTCGGCGCAACTCTGAAAGAGCCTCCGCCCCATCTGGAAAAAGCTCCACTTTTGCATCGGCGTAATTTCTTGTAATACTGTTCTTCAGCACAAAGCTGTTAACTTGATCATTATCTACAATCATTATACTTAAAGCCGAATCGCTCATAGTTTCTTGGTCTTAGATGGAGATACACCAAACTTATCTTTATAAGCCTTTCCAAAGTAGCTGAGACTTCGGAATCCGAGCGCATGTGAAACCTCGAAGATACTCATGTCTTCCGTCTGCAACATGTTTTTAGCCTTATGCAGTCTAAAGTCGTTGATGTATTGGATAGGTGTCATTCCCGTTAAACGCTTCACCTCCCTTTCGAGCTTTGGCGTGGTCATATTCATCATATCTGCAATCTCTGGGATGCTGAAATTGCGGAATCGGAAATGATTCACCAATAAGGCTTCCATATGAGAAAGAACAGGATCCTTGATCCCAAATTCATGATGAATTGGTGCCGCGGTATCGTAAATCTTACGCAACTGCTCCCTGGTTTTCAGCAAGTTATTTACACGAGCCAAAAGTATATCAAACTTGAAAGGCTTTACTATGTAGTCGTCGGCTCCAAAATTGTAACCTTCGATTCTTCGCTCATCTTCGCCCAAGGCAGTTAGAAGGATCATAGGAATATGGGAAGTACGGTCATTGGACTTCACATTTTCGGTAAACTCATAACCATTCATTTCCGGCATCATTATATCGCTAATGATAATGTCTGGCATATTTAGACGGCATTTCTCTAAACCTTCCAAACCATTGGTTGCCTCTTCTACATCGAAATAATCTTCGAATAGAGCGGTCATTGAGTTTAATAACTTTTCGTTGTCTTCAACAATTAATAATTTCTTCTTCATAGACTTAACTTTTTGGCAGACTGACAATAAAAGTACTTCCCTCTCCTTCTTTACTCTCAAGTCTTATCTTTCCTTTATGGAGCTTAACAAATTCAGATACAATAGATAGTCCAACTCCCGTACCTTGAATATTACCTACGTTGGAGGCACGGAAAAAAGACTGGAATACTTTGGCTTGATCCTCTTGGGGGATTCCAATACCATGATCAATAAATGCAATATCAATGGCATCATCCGTAAAGCTGGTTTTCACCTTCACTTCTCCTCCAGCTGGAGAGAACTTGACCGCATTTCCAAGCAGATTACTGCATATATAGCGGATTAACGAATAATCAGCTTGATAGCTATGGGATTCACCAACCAGTTCATGACTGACTTGAATTTCTTTAGAAGGTGACTCCCCATATTCTTTAATCAGCTCTGTTACGATTTGAACAATGTCTACATCGCTAAGATTAAAGTTACGCCGACCTGTGGTCAACTTCTTTAATTCAAGCATATCCATTATCATGGTATTAAGGCGGTCTACCTCTTCTTCCATGGTGGAAAGACCTAAGCTGATCAATTTCGGGGTTTGCTTCACCTTCAGCATTTCTATATTCGCCTGAATCACGGCTAAAGGAGTTTTAAACTCGTGGCTTGCCACCGAATATAAATTGGTTTTAAACTTTGAAAGTTCCTGCTCTTTAGAAAGGGCGTTCATTAGA
>CBFHRN010000081.1:7968-8275 GCA_965658275.1 Croceimicrobium sp. | reverse complement strand
GAGGGAGACAATGGCGGAGAGCGGAGAGCTAATAGCGGAGAGCGGAGAGCGGAGAGTTTTTTTTATTTTTAACCCTAAGCCCTAAGCCCTAGGCCCTGCGCCTTTCGCTAATTCCCCATCTCCTTCAATACTTCTAAACAGCGGTGGATTTCTTCGTGTGTATTATCCTTTCCGAAAGAGAAGCGAATGACGGGGTCCGTATGTTGAGGATTTAAAGCCGCGATTACATGGGAACCTTGCAAGGCTCCTGAGGAACAAGCACTACCTCCCGATACGGCGATACCTTTTAAATCCAAATTAAAGAGCA
>CBFHRN010000081.1:0-7958 GCA_965658275.1 Croceimicrobium sp. | reverse complement strand
GTCTGCACTCAGCTCGGGAATGCTCACACTTAAAACGGTGTAGAGGCTTTGCGCAGTGCCGCTGAGTCCATTGGTATAGGCTTTGGGGAAAATACTCTGAATACCCTCCCATAATTGTTTTTTAAGACTTTCTATATGTTGGCGCTCTTCATCCAATTGGGCATAGGCCATTTCCAAAGCCTTGGCCATAGCACCTACATTAACAATATTCTCGGTGCCTCCACGTAAACCTCTTTCTTGGGCACCACCGGTGATAAAGGAGCTCACTTTTACTCGTCGAGAGACGAATAGAAAACCCGTGCCTTTGGGGCCGTAGAATTTATGGGAAGAAGCCGATGCAAAATCTAGGGGTAATTCGGATAGATTTAAGGGGAAATGACCCACGGTTTGTACCGTGTCGCTATGGAAATAGCCATCGTATTTATGGCAAAGGTTTCCAATCTCTTCGAGATCGATGAGGTTTCCAATTTCATTGTTCCCATGCATAATGCTTACTAAAGTACGCGGTCCATGGGCGAGTAAACTTTCCAGTTGTTCCAAATTAGGTCGTCCCTTGTCGTCTACCTCCAATAAGCTCATTTCAGCCCCAAAAGCTTTGGCCCATTTCTCCGCCGCATGCAATACCGCATGATGCTCGGTAGGGCAGCTTATAATGCGCTTTACGTTAAGATCACGAAGGGCTAAACTGATGGCTGCATTATCTGCTTCCGTTCCTCCGGAGCAAAGTATAATCTCCGCCGGAAGGCATCCTAAATTCTTTGCAATGCTTTTTCGGCTGGCTTCTAAGATGGATTTGGCCTTACGACCAAAGCTGTGCGTGCTGGAAGGATTGGCATGCCAATCCATAAGGTTCAGCATTTCCTCTTTTACTTCCTTTCGTATGGGCGTTGAGGCCGCATTATCGAGGTAAATCGGTTTTAATCCAGATGGAACCAAGCGTCTAGTAATTCGGAGTTATCGTTATGCTTGTCTTTGTTGATGTAGGTATTGCTGCGCATGGGACACTGGTAATCATTCGCGTAATCCTCCCAGTTATGCGCCACATGTTCAATCGCATCACAAATTTTAATGACCTCTTCGTCAGTGAAAGTAGGGTGTAAGGAAAGGCGAATCCAACCGGGTCGAACCGAGAAATCGCCTTGGTTCACTTTATCCGAAACTTGATTACTGGTTTCGGGGTCGAGGTGCAAGAGGTAATGACCATAGGTCCCGGCACAGCTGCACCCGCCGCGGGTTTGAATTCCAAATAAATCATTTAAAAGCTGAACCACCAAGTTGTAGTGTACCCCTTCAATATAGAAGGAAATGGCCCCTAAGCGTTCTTTCAAGTGACCTGCTAAAATGACCATACCTGGAATTTTTTCCAATCGGTCAAAGACATAGTCCAAGATTTCCTTTTCACGCGCCTCTATGGCAGAAACGGACATCTGTTCTTTTAACTCAATCGCTAGGGCAGCGCGCATCGTTTGTAAAAATCCTGGCGTACCACCGTCTTCGCGCGTTTCAATATCCTCAATATAATAATGTCCGCCCCAAGGATTGGTAAAGGTTACCGTACCTCCACCTGGGTGATCGGGAACGCGATTATGGTATAATTTGGAATTGAAAATCAAGACTCCTGGAGTACCCGGTCCTCCTAAAAATTTATGCGGCGAAAAGAAGATCGCATCTAAGTAAGTATCCTCCTCTTCAGGGTGCATATTGATATCTACATAAGGACCGGAACAAGCAAAATCAACAAAGCAATAGCCGCCAGCTTTATGTACCATTTTGGCTACCTCGTGGTAAGGCGTAAATACCCCGGTTACATTACTGCAAGAAGTGATGCTAGCAATTTTATAGGGTCGGTCTTTGTATTGGTCTAAGAGTTCTGCGAAATGCTTGAGGTCCAGTAGACCCATTTCGTCGGGATTTATTTGCACGACCTCCGCAATGGTTTCCAACCACGAAGTTTGATTGGAGTGGTGTTCCATGTGACTAATGAAAACCACGGGTCTTTGCTCCGGACTTAAGCTTACCTGGTCGGTAAACTGCTCCGGTACTTTTAATCCAAGAATACGCTGAAACTTCAAAACAGCTCCCGTCATTCCTGTTCCGGTAGGAATAAAGACATCTTCTTCACTCGCATTCACATGCTTTTTGATCATTTTTTTAGCACGATCGTAAGCCTGTGTCATCACCATCCCCGTATACGAAGTTTCGGTATGGGTGTTGGCTACATAGGGGCCAAACTGACGGTACATTTTTTCTTCGATCGGGCCGTACAAACGACCGCTGGCAATCCAATCGGCGTAGATGACTGGCTTGGGTCCGTAGGGACCAACAAATTCTGCATCAATACCAACTATGTTCGCCCGGAACTTTTGGAAATGGGCTTCCCATTGGGTGCCTGGAATACTTTTTTGAGAGGTATGCGTTTCCATAAAATCAAAGGCCGGCTATCTCGGATAACTCAGCAATAAATTTAGAACCTAAAGCATCCGCTGCCACTTGGGATTTAGCCTCAGTGTAGATGCGAATAATTGGCTCGGTGTTCGACTTACGTAAATGTACCCATTCTTCGGCAAAATCAATCTTTACTCCATCAATGGTACTTATTTCTTCACCGGCGTAGCGCTTCGCGATTTCGGACAAAATGCCGTCTACGTTCATGCCAGCTTGTAATTGTATCTTATTCTTACCCATATAATAAGCCGGGTAAGAAGCGCGCATTTCGGAAAGCTTTTTATCCGATGTAGCCAGGTGCGAAAGAATAATCGCAATACCTACTAGGGAGTCGCGTCCATAATGCAAATCCGGTAAAATAACACCGCCATTACCTTCGCCACCCAATACAGCGCCTACTTCTTTCATCTTGGTAACCACATTTACCTCGCCTACGGCGGCGGCATGATATTCCTTACCGCGAGAATGGGCAAGGTCGCGCAAGGCGCGTGAGCTGGATAGATTGCTCACGAGTGGTCCATCCAAGTGATTTAATAAATAGTCTGCCGCTGCAACCAAAGTATATTCTTCCCCAAACATATTCCCTTGCTCATCAATCAAGGCTAAGCGATCTACGTCGGGGTCGACCACGATACCCACATCGCAGCCTTTATCGGCCATAAGGCCCATGATATCCCCTAAATGCTCTTTTAAAGGCTCGGGATTATGGGGGAAATTACCATGCGGTTCGCAGTATAATAATTCTTGTTTCTTAACCCCAAGGGCGTCTAAAAGCGGTGGAATGGAAATGCCTCCCGTCGAATTTACCGCATCTACCGCCACCGATAAATTGGCTGCTTTGATTGCCTCTACATTGATGTAGGGAAGCTGCAAGATCGCTTCAATGTGTTTTTCAATGGCATCAGATTGCGAGGTGATTTTACCAAGCTTATGCACTTCTACAAAATCGTAGTCTTGCGCCTCGATCATCGAAAGAAGTTCTGCTCCGTCTGCCCCGGAGATAAACTCTCCTTTAGCATTCAATAATTTTAAGGCATTCCATTGTACCGGGTTGTGGGAAGCAGTGAGGATGATTCCGCCATCAGCCTTTTCAAATACTACCGCCATCTCAACCGTAGGGGTGGTCGATAAATCCAGGTCGATAACATCAATACCCGAAGCCAATAAAGTATTTTGGACAATCCCTTGAATCATAGGGCCACTAGGACGGGCATCGCGACCGATGACCACCTTTAGGCTTTTACCAGGATTGTTCTTTTTTAACCAGTTTGCGTAAGCAGCGCCAAATTCGGCGGCATCAAGCGGAGTGAGGTTATCGCCTTTGGCACCGCCAATGGTACCTCGAACTCCGGAAATAGACTTAATAAGAGTCATTTTCTGTTTTTTGAATGTGGCGCAAATATACTATTAGGGGGAAAAGGTCCCTTCCTTTTTTTTGAGGAAAACCCATAGACCTTAGCATTTTAGCCTTTGTTGATTAATTTGTGAAAAAGCCTGAACTAAAGGCTACCTTTGCAAGGCCCATTTGGATAAATTTAATTATCCAATTCCTATCTATGTTCGAAGACGAAAACGAAGACGAATTTTTTAATCTCCTGGATTTAGTCGATGACTTTAAGCGTATGCAGGCGGAAGGAAAGGTTCGCTTTTACGATTTAGAGGAATTTGAAATGATCTCGGATTACTTTTACGAGATTGGAAAAGTTCAGCGCGCGCTTGATGTTTTGGGTTTAGCCCAAGATCAACATCCCTATGCGGGGAGCTTAAAGCTAAAGCGGATACAGTATTTAACCGCGGCGGATAAAACCCGCGAGGCCACTCGCTTATTGAGTGAGATTGAGTCGACTATGGTAGACTCCTATGATTTGTTCATGGCGCGAGCGGCTCTACTATCCAAAACGGGGAATCATCAAAAAGCCATTGAGCAATACCGCCAAGCGATTAACCTTACTGAGTTTCCCGAAGATGTCTACCACTTATTGGCTTTGGAGTTTCAGTTGGTGGGCGCTTTTGACAAAGCTTTAAAATACTTAAAGCTAACCTTGGAGGTTTTTCCGGATGATGAGATAGCCCTTTACAATTTGGCTCTTTGTTACGATCTGAGTGAGAAGGAAGAAGAGGCCATTAGCTATTTAGAGGAGTTTATTGATGTTAATCCCTATTCAGAAATCGCGTGGTATCATTTGGGAATCATGCATACGAAATTGGGTGACCTTAAAGAAGCGCTTCGTTCCTACGACTATGCCATTTTAATAGATGAGTATTTCTCGGCCGCCTACTATGAGAAGGCCAGAGTGTTGGAGCAAGAATACCGTTATATGGAAGCCGCCGAAACCTATTTAGCGAGTTTCGAGTATGAAGGTGCCAGCGGCTATGGCTATTATAAGATAGGACTCTGTTACCTGCGCTTGCACAAAGAAGATAAAGCAGAAAGCTATTTGTCTAAGGCAATTCAAGAAGACCCTGATTTAGAAGAAGCCTATTATGAATTGGCGCTGATTAAGGATGAAAAGGAAAATTGGTCGGAGGCCGTTTTCTTGATTTGCAAGGCGGTGGAATTGGATCCAGAAAACTGGCAATTCCGTCACAGCAGCGCCTTGATTCACCGTCGGGCAGGTAAATTAGATGAGGCCGCGGTGATTTACCAGAACCTTATTAAAGATGGTTTTTACGATGGCAACACCTTTACCGAATACGCTCAGCTTTTATTTGACATGTGCGAGTTCGATGAAGGGATGGCCATATTGTACAAAGCTTTGGAGCTGATGCCCGAATCGGGTGCTATTCATTATCAACTGGCGGGTTATTTGTTTACCATAAAGGAGAGTGATGAAGGCGGTATTTACTTGAAGAAGGCTTTGCAGCTGGACCCCGGTGGCAAGTCTTTTTTCCTATCCTTATTCCCTTGGTTGAAAGAAAATCAGGCGGTAGCCACTCATTTAAAAATACAATAGGATTCATTTCCTTTCTTTGCTAAAAATTTATTCATGCAGCGCATTTTACTGTTCTTGAAAGGTATTGCCATGGGGGCAGCCGATGTTGTTCCTGGGGTATCCGGTGGAACCATTGCCTTCATTACAGGCATTTATGAAGAGCTTATTGAAAGCATTAACCGCGTAAACCTTGAGGCTCTCCAAATCCTGCGAAAGGAAGGCTTTGCCAAGGCTTGGGACTATATAAATGGCTGGTTTTTTGTGCCTTTATTTTTAGGCATTGGGGTGAGTATTGTTTCCTTAGCCAAAGGAATTTCTTGGCTTCTGGTTAATGAGCCTGTTTTACTGTGGAGCTTTTTCTTCGGTTTGGTCTTTGCCAGTATTTTCTTCGTGGCCAAGCAAGTCAAGCATTGGGCTTTGAATCCAGTTATAAGTTTTATTCTAGGGGCAGCGATTGCTTATTCCATTACGATTTTGCCCGCCTCAGGAGCTAACGATGCCTTGTGGTACATCTTTTTAAGTGGCAGTATTGCGATTTGCGCCATGATCTTGCCGGGTATTTCAGGTTCATTCATTTTGGTTTTATTAGGATCTTACTCCACCGTGCTTAATGCGATACATGAGCGCGAGTTGCTCATTATTGCCACCTTCGGTGCCGGTGCCATAATTGGTCTGCTTTCTTTTGCCCGCTTGCTAAAGCACATGTTTGCCAAATACCACGATGTTACCGTTGCCCTTTTATCGGGTTTCCTCTTAGGTTCCCTAAATAAAATTTGGCCCTGGAAACGGGTAGATGAGGTGATGATTAAGCATGCCGGTGAGCTTGATGAAGAAATTGTGCCTATTATCGAGAAAACGGTCTTGCCCGCTGATTTTAGTCGGCCCATACTCGAAGGCTCGGAAGTTGTAGGTCAAAGTCCAGCAGATCCAGAATTGTATATGGCGCTAGGCTTAGCCTTGGCGGGAGCTCTATTGATATTCCTATTGGAAAAACTTGGGAGCCCCAAATCCAAAGCGGCCTAAAATGGAGCTGGGACTCATTGGTAAATCCCTTAGTCATTCCTTCTCAAAGGCTTATTTTGAGGCAAAGTTCGAGCGCCTGGGATTGGATTACCGCTATTCCAATTATGAATTGGCTCAAATCGATGACTTCCCCAAACTCCTTAGTCAAAAGAACTTTCGGGGCTTCAATGTGACCATTCCTTACAAAGAGGCAATTTTGCCTTTTGTTGATTGGCAATCGGAAGCCGTACGCCAAATTGGAGCATGCAACACCCTCGTTTACCGTCAAGGAAGGTGGGAAGCGCATAATACCGATTACCTAGGCTTTACCGCTTCTTTGCAAAACAGTGCTTGGCGAGCCAATCAAAAACGAGCCTTAATTTTAGGTACCGGAGGAGCCGCGAAAGCGGTACATTTTGCCTTGGAAAAATTAGGTTTTACCGTTAACCTAGTCAGTCGCAAGGATCAGGAGGGCGTCCTGAAATATTCGCAGGCCCAAAGTTTGATTTCGCATTATGACTTGCTTGTGAATACCACCCCCTTGGGGACCTACCCCTTAGTGGAAGAATTGGCCCCCTTACGACCCGAAGGGAGGCTGGAGGGTAAACTTTTTTACGATTTAATCTACAATCCAGAAAAGACCGCCTGGTTAAAGCTCGCTGAAGCGCGTGGGGCTCATATTATGAATGGCCTTTCTATGCTGGAACTTCAGGCCGAAGCCTCCTATGAAATCTGGACGGCAAATTAATTAATACAGGCTTCTTCAACTAAGAGGCTATTCCAAATCATTTTCCTTTAAATTTGCTCTAATCGATATAAGATTATGAGTGATACGCAGAACATCTTGCCGGAAGGCGAGGAGCCCAAGAAGGAAAATGTAGAGGATCAGACCAAAGTAGAAGCCTCTCTAGAAGAAGAAAAAGCAGAACCTACTTTGGCCGCTGAAGAGCCAGAAACTGAAAAGCCAGAGGCTGAAGAATCAGAAGCTGAAGAATCAAAGGTTGAAGCTGCGGCGGAGGAAGCAGAAGCAGAAGCACCTGCTGAAGCCCAAGTGGAGGTAGAAGCGGAAGCGGAGAAGACCGATCACTTAAGTGATGAGGACTTGGAGAAGGGCGATGATACCGCCGAGGTGCACGCCGATGACGATCATGAGGAGGATCATCATCATGAATTGGAAATGCCCGATTATGGGGAGTTTAGCAATGATGATTTAATCGCTGCGGCCGAAAAGCTCTTAAAGGAGCAACCTATTCAGAAGCTCAAAGAGCATATAGATACCATTCGAAAGTATTTGTTGAAGCATCTTAATGATGAAAAGGCAGAGAAGCTTGAGGAATTTATAGAGCAGGGCGGAAATGCGTTAGACTTCGAATACATCCAACCTTTAAGAGAGAAGTTTCGAGGTATTTATCAGGAATACCGCAAGCGTCGGAAGAAGTATTACGATGATTTAAGTTCTCAGTTGGATCACAACCTTTTGGTGAAGCGCAATTTAATTGAGCGCCTAAAAGAGTTGGTCAACAAGGAAGAGTCGATTGGCGAAACCTTTAAGGAGTTTAATGAAATCCAACAAGAGTG
>CBFHRN010000080.1:2206-8392 GCA_965658275.1 Croceimicrobium sp. | reverse complement strand
GGAAGTCAGAGATTGAACATCGCATAAATTCAGTTCTTAAATTCATTGAGCAGGATGAGCGGTGCAGATTGCAGAAACTCCTGGCCTATTTCGGGGAATTCAAAGAGGATAATTGCGGAATTTGCGATCAATGCCGACGTAAGTCTCTAAAAACCGGCCTAAAAGAGTATCAAATCCGAATTAAAGACCGCCTATTCCAAGGACCAGCACAGCTTCGAAGTTTAGCGGAGGAATTTGAAGACAAAAGTCTTTTCAGCGAAGCTTTACGTCGACTGCTAGAGCTAGAAGTAATTTTACAAAAAGGCGCATCTCTTTACCTAAAAAGGAACAGCGACTAGTAATTTTTTATAGATTTGAGCTATAAGCAATCCTCATGAAAAGAATTACCAGCCTTTTAATCGTAGTCTTAAGTAGCCTTCAACCCCTTAGTGCACAGATTTCCTTTGGCCCAACGGTTGCTGGAACCCAAAGTGACATTAATTATTTAGCCGATGGTTATCTAAGTCCAATTGCGGAGGCAATGGCCTTTGGACTAACCAATGGTTGGTACAATACAGCGAAAGTGAAAAAAACCTTGCGGTTTGAGGTGGGCTTCACTCCTTCTCTCACGCTAGTTCCAGCCGAGTTTCAAAGCTTTACTATCGAGAATAGTGCTTTACAAGAATTAGAACTGGTAAGCGGTAATTCGGCAAGCACTCCTAGCATTTTTGGGGAAGACAAAGCAGGACCTCGTTTGCAGTATAAGGATCCGCTTCTCCAAGGTCTTCCTGGAGGCACCTTCGAAATGCCTTCGGGTTTGGGATTTGCCGTAGCGCCGCTTATGCAGGCTCATGCAGCAATTGGCTTACCCTTTGATTTCGAATTAAGTGGTCGATACCTTCCCACAAGCTCTATTCCCCTCCTAGAGGGTTCGGAAATTGGATTATGGGGTGTGGGTATAAAGCATGACTTGCTGCGTTACCTACCTGGAGACAAGTTAATTCCATTCAGCTTAAGCGCGTTTGTTTCTTATACCCAATTAGACCTAGGCCAAGATGTTGAACCCTCCCAAAACAATGATAAACGGGTCGACATCACAGCTAGCGCCTTAGTTACTCGCTTATTAGTCTCTAAAAGCTTCTTATTCATTACGGTTTATGGCGGTGTTGGTTACAATCAGCTAAGTTCAAGTATTGATGTTTCGGGTACTTACGATTACATCAATCCATTAAACCCTACCAACCCACAACAAAGCTTGAAAGACCCTGTATCTATTAGTAGCACAGAAGGCAGCGGCTTTGTGGCTAACCTAGGTTTAAGAATGAAGTTCCTATTGTTGGGTTACGTTAGTGCAGATTATACCTTTGGACCATTCTCCGCCGCTACAGTAAGTTTAGGCGTGAGCTGGGACTTATAGGAAAATTATGCGCATTGTATTTATGGGGACACCGGAGTTTGCGGTGTCCATCTTGGAAGCCATTCACCGTTCAGAAAATGAAATTGTTGGGGTCGTAACGGCCACAGATAAACCAGCTGGTAGAGGTCGAAAACTCCGAGCCTCCGCAGTTAAAAATTATGCCGAAAAAGAAGCTTTACCACTTCTGCAACCCGCAAAGCTTAAGGATCCTGGCTTTTTAAAGGAGCTCAAAAGCCTAGAAGCCGATCTGTTTATAGTGGTAGCATTTCGTATGCTACCTAAAGAAGTTTGGCAAATGCCAGCCAAAGGAACTATAAACTTACACGCTTCCCTTCTGCCGCAATATCGTGGCGCCGCCCCTATAAACTGGGTTATCGTAAATGGAGAAAGCCAGACTGGATTAAGTACCTTCTTCATTAACGAGAATATCGATACCGGAGATATTCTAATGCAAAGCACTTTAGCCATAGGCCCAAATGAAACTGCCGGTGAACTGCATGATCGCATGATGTTTTTAGGTGCAGATTTAATCGTAAAGACGATCCAGAAAATTAATACAGCAGAATACCAATTAATCGAACAATCGCATATTCCAGATTCCGATATAAAGTACGCACCCAAAATCTTTAAAGAAGACACGCGTATTGATTGGAAGCAAAAACCTCAAAACATTCACAACTTGATTCGAGGTATGTCTCCCTTTCCCGGGGCATGGACTTTAGTAGAACTTAAAGGCGAGACTTTCCAACTTAAAATCTACCGAAGCAAAATTGTAGAAGCTCAATCACCACAAAGTGCAGGCAGCCTTTACTGCGTGGGGAAAAGACTATTTGTTGCCTTGAAAGATGCTCATTTAGAGCTTTTAGAAATCCAAATTGAAGGTAAAAAGCGCATGAAAGCCTTGGATTTCCTGAATGGACAGGAAATTCACGAGAATGACAAGATTTTATAATCACCTGAAAATCAAGGATGAATAATTTAGGCTTTTCAACAACTGACCCTAATTTTTAACAATAGCCTGCTTTTTTGGGCTGATTTGTTGGCAGATAGCGTGTTTCGGTTAAATTTGTTGCTGTTCGAATCACAATGTCTAACCAAAATTTAAACGTAATGAACAAAGCTGATCTTATTGACGCGATGGCTACTGAGGCAGGAATCTCTAAAGCTGCTGCAAAAAAAGCACTAGACGCCTTTACTGGTAAAGTTACTGACACTTTAGCTTCAGGTGGTCGCGTTTCTTTAGTAGGTTTCGGAACCTTCTCTACTTCACAGCGCTCTGCTCGCGAAGGTCGTAATCCTCAAACTGGTCAAACGATCAAAATTCCAGCAAAAACAGTTGCAAAATTTAAGGCAGGTTCTGAGCTTAACTCAAAGCTCTAATCCAGCAAAAATATTTGCTTAAAAGACCTGCCTTTGGCGGGTCTTTTACTTTTTAGCCCATATAAAGCGAGGATTACCGAACTGATCATGGATCAATTCCACACTTTTAAAGTTTAAGCCAATCAAGCTTACCGTCTCTTCCGATAAGTATTGATTGATTTCTAAGGCCATAACCCCACCTTCATTCAAAGCTGCTTTAGCGTAATCGGAAATCAATCGGTAGAAAATTAAAGGATCTTCATCGGACACGAATAAAGCCATGGCAGGCTCCTTATCGTAAACCCTTTTATCCATTTGCTCCCTTTCTAAAACCCTTACATACGGGGGATTGCTCACAATAAGATCCATCGATTGTGGCCAATCTTTTTCAGGCATTAAAATATCATCCTCTATAAAATGAATGGAGACATTCCATTCTTGCGCATTCTCTCTAGCTATTTTGAGCGCCTCAGAGCTCTTTTCTAAAGCAAATACCTCATTGCTATCGGTCTTCAAGGAAATCGCAATACAGCCGCTCCCAGTCGCTAGATCAATAATGCGAGGAGCATTTGGAAGCCGACGCCTGATAATATGAAGCAACTCCTCCGTTTCTGGTCTCGGGATAAGAACCTCTGGCCCTACTTTGAAGGTCTTTCCTGCAAACCATTCAAATCCAACTAAATGCTGTAGCACCTCTCCAGATTGAAGTTTAGCTAAGTCTGAAGTAAACTGGGCTAACAAGTTATCCTGCAATAATTTAGCCCCGGTTATCAATTCCGTTCGTTTCAATTGATATTTATCCTCTAGCAACCTCCAAAATTGAGCTTTAAACTCACTTTGATCATCCCGATCAAAGAATTCCAGAAATGCTCTTTCTATTTTAAAAATATCAATCATGGCCTAAAAAAAATCCCATTCGTCAAAAGACCAATGGGATTCTCATGTATTCTTATGTTTAGCTTAAGCTAATACTTCGGTCATTTTTGAACCAATATCTGCAGGTGAATCCACCACATGGATGCCACATTCGCGCATAATAGCCTTCTTGGCTTGGGCGGTATCTTCAGATCCACCAACGATAGCACCAGCATGCCCCATGGTACGTCCTTTAGGCGCCGTTTCACCCGCAATAAAACCAACTACTGGTTTTGTTCCATTTTCTTTAATCCAATTAGCCGCTTCAGCTTCCATCTGACCACCGATTTCTCCAATCATAACGATACCATCGGTTTCAGAGTCATTCATTAATAATTCAACCGCTTCTTTCATTGAAGTACCGATAATTGGATCGCCACCAATACCGATAGCCGTACTCTGACCCATTCCAGCCTTTGTGATTTGATCCACAGCTTCATAGGTTAGGGTACCCGATTTAGAAACAATACCAATACGACCAGGGTTGAAAATAAAGGCTGGCATAATACCCACCTTTGCACCGCCTGGGGTCATAACGCCTGGGCAGTTAGGGCCAATCAGGCGACAGTCTTTATCCGCTAAATATTCTTTCACAGTAATCATATCCT
This sequence comes from Croceimicrobium sp., assembly GCA_965658275.1. Taxonomy (GTDB): domain Bacteria; phylum Bacteroidota; class Bacteroidia; order Flavobacteriales; family Schleiferiaceae; genus Croceimicrobium. Next base: position 4,114 of record CBFHRN010000080.1, on the reverse strand, counting down.
TCACCGGAATCCCTTCGGTAATGGCTACAATAACTTTGATTCCCGCTTCGGCCGCTTCCATAATAGCATCAGCAGCGAAAGCCGGTGGAACGAAAATGATGGAAACATTGGCAGCCGTTTCCTTTACAGCATCGGCTACGGTATTAAATACAGGACGGTCCAAGTGGCTCTGACCACCTTTACCTGGGGTTACCCCTCCTACTACATTAGTACCAGCTTCTATCATTTGACCAGCGTGAAAAGTACCTTCACTACCAGTAAAACCTTGCACTATAACTTTGGAATCTTTGTTTACGAGTACGCTCATTACTGCGAATTTGATTTGCAAATATTTGCCTGCGAAAATAATAGTTATTGTCGTTCTAAGACCTGCTATTTCTAAAAAATCCCTTGTTTTTTCAAGCCTTCGCTTTATTCATTCGAAGTAGGCCTAAGCCAATAAGGGCTGCCAAGCTACTAGCGGCTAAAACGGCTAACTTAGATTGGGCGATTAGTTCCTTGGATTCGAATGCTAATTCGGAAATAAATAAGGACATGGTAAATCCTATTCCAGCCAAAAAGGCAACACCGATTATTTGTCTCCAATTGGATTTTTCAGGCATTTCCGCCCAATTCAATTTTAACAGTATCCAACTAAAGAAGCTTATACCTATTGCCTTTCCGAGAACCAAGCCAAATATAATTCCTAGTGCCACGGTACTGGTAGTTAAGGTTTGGAGGCCTCCTTCCAAAACAACGCCTGCATTCGCGAAAGCGAAAAGTGGCATCACAATAAAATGCCTGCTATTGTGGGATGAATACCAGCCGCAAAAAAGGCGGACCATATACCCACAATGCCCATAAAGGCATAAAACAATACCGAACGTACACCTAGTTTATTGGCTGCAAAAAGCAAGGCAAGTACAACAGCAGCATAGATTAATTGCTCTGCATGAAGATTAGAGGTGTAAAAAAGGCTATGACTAAAACAGCCCCGATATCGTCTACCACGGCTAGGGAAGTCACAAAAACCGTTAAGGATTTGGCAATACTGCGCTTAACCATGCTTATCAAACCTAGCGTAAAGGCAATATCGGTAGCCATCGGAATCCCCCACCCGCCCGAAGCTTCACCGCGATTAAAAGCTAAATATATCAAGGCCGGAACTAACATCCCCCCCAATAGCGGCACCTACTGGCAAACTGGCCTTTTTTAGAGTATTGAGTCGACCGAGGATAAACTCCCGTTTGATTTCTAGGCCAACCTGGAAAAAGAATAGCGCCATAAGGCCATCATTAATAAGGTGATGAAGGTTCATTCCAAAATGAGCTTCGCCAAAGCTTATTTTAATGGACGTTTCCCATAAATGATGATACCAATGCGAACCCCAACTCGAATTAGCAATGACAAGCGCTGCAGCAGCCGATAGGAAAAGTAGAACACCAACACTTAGGTCATTTGAGGCCACTCTTTTAATGGGTCTTTCCAAGTAATCGATGGGTTCCGTAATTCCTTTTTTACTCATATAGTGGTTTAAATTCTTCTAGTTTATCAAAAAAATTTGTCGGCCAATAGCCTTCCCAAGATTTCACCTGAAATCGGGTAAATTGCTCCTCCTTATACCAATCCAAGCGGCGGGTCTCTCTTACAACATGTTTGTGCTCCTCTTGCCGATAGGCGAAATCGCGCATGGCTTTTTCCTGGTCCCATACGCTAATCGTCGCTTGCTCAATCAAAGGCCACTCGCCAATGCCCTTTTGCAAGAGCATGGATTCTTGCTTAGAAATAACCTTGGATACTTTAGGTACATTTTTCCAAAAGCTAATCAATTTTCTTTTTTTAATAGAAGCACGGGTAAGCACGGCCATCAATGGCATGGGCTGGACTTCCTGTTTAACCGCAAAGGGCTGTTTTTGATTCCACTCCCCC
>CBFHRN010000080.1:0-2108 GCA_965658275.1 Croceimicrobium sp. | reverse complement strand
ACGGGTAAGCACGGCCATCAATGGCATGGGCTGGACTTCCTGTTTAACCGCAAAGGGCTGTTTTTGATTCCACTCCCCTTTAGTCATATAGGCTTCCAGGGCTAAAGATTTAAAGCCATCTGACCTCTTGAGAAATTCTTGAAATCCTTCGCTTGAACGCCATTGTAAGTAAGAGGATTCATTAATCCAAACGCTAAGATGAATATAGGTAGACCAGTCAGGCCAAATACTAAAGCCCTCTCCAGCCCCGCTGCCCATCATCTTAAAGAAACTCAAACCATCTAGCCCCTCCATAAGCGGCGGGTAAAGTCGCATCTGTTTAAAGGCCCACCAGCGGGCCTTTGAAGTAGGGAAATGATAAAAGTGAATATAGGTACTAGACAAAAAGGTACTTTAGGAGGTAACTAATTAGCTTTACGAATGTTCGTTTTCCTCCGAACGAGAATGCTTTTTATGGTGTTTATGCCAATGATGGAAATGATCATGCTTCACCCGGTAAATAACCGCTTGACCGACAAAACTAACTCCAGCATTCACCAAAACTAAACTGAGTGTGCCTATCCAGAACCAATCTTGCCAATAATCAGATTCCATTTTAAGCACTAAGGCCTCCCCAAAAACACTTAGGCCGGCACCAATCAGTACCAGACCTAAGATGCTGTAAACTAACCACTTTGATCTTTTTGTCATCCTGTCGGTCGGAAATTTCCTGTTCCTTCCGTTAAAATTACAATTTCATCTAGATTGAGACGAAAGACTTGATCATAAATACAGAGAATTTCCTCGCCTTTTTCATCCTTGTATCGGGCGGTAATCAAATTTTCATTGAAGCCAAGCGTACGAAGGATTTTTAGGGCTACTTGATCAACCCCCTCGAGGGCTAAATTTTCCAAAATGCTCCGATTAGTCGCCAAACTGCGATTAATCTTACGCACCTGATTGATGATAGGCCTTGATTTTTCATTGTGATAGGCATTGCGGCAATTACTATCACAGAACTTTTTGTCACTGCGGCCTACTAATTTGCAGCCGCATTCAATGCATTTTTCCATTGAGCAGAATTTAAGGTTAAGGCTTAAAGTTAAAAACATTAAAAGCTTAATTCCAAAAGAAAATGCTCTAGATAAACATTTAACTTACTGCAACTTATGGTAAAAAAAAAGAGGCTAGACGCCTCTAAATATTGAATTCCAACAAGGAATATTACCAGGTTTCTGACCTTAAATTACTAAAGGCACGCATGATATCTTTCTGACTAATTTGACCTATTAAAATGCCATTTTGCACAACAGGAAACCTTCGAATCCGTTCATTCAAAAATTTACTGGCCGCATCAAAAATACTCATGGTAGGATCAATAGTCCGGACTTCCGTGGTCATGTATTCACCCACCGAGCCCGAAGAATGAGGAGAATTATTATACTTCCCTCGTATGATCTCCTTTAAACAATCCCCTTCGGATAATACGCCTATCAATCTTTGATCTTGGTCTACTACAGGTGCACCGGAAATCCGCTTAGCTAATAAAACACCCATTGCTTCATCCATACTTTGATCGGCCCTAAAAGTGATCAACTTAGTCGTCATATAATCTTTTACCTGAACGTTTTGAGGCGCTTCTTTAGTAATGGGAGCCCTTGCTCCTTGAAAACTTTTGATCATAGTGTTTTTGGATTGGTTTCCAGCAATATAGTTAAATTAAGGCGAATTTACAAGTAGCTTAAATTCCTCAATCTTCTCGTTAGGGACTGCTAAAGACAATTGGTAATGTTGGATTTTCCAGATCCCTTCTTCCTTAGCAATAACGGCCGTAGCTCTGCAAATTCCCATTCCAGTTTCCAATAGCTCATCACAAATCCAAAAGTCTTCCTGTTGTTGCCAATTGCGTTCTAAGGCAGTGAAGGACCAAGCATGCTCGCGTTCAAAGGCCTTTTTCGACCATAGTCTTAATTCATCCCGCAACCAACGCTCCGATGCATCCGTTCCAATGTAAATACCATCAGCGCTCATCTGGCCAAAAAATGCATTGGCATCAGCCTCATGGGCGGCTAAATGCCATTGATCCATAAAGACGTTCATGTCACTTTCGGTGGTAGTGGGTTTGATTG
>CBFHRN010000079.1:0-8456 GCA_965658275.1 Croceimicrobium sp. | reverse complement strand
TAAGTTTCGTTAAGTGATTAAGTGTTTGATAAACAATATTTTAAGAACAACATGAGGGTTGTCTGGGGGGCGTGTGGTCGCTGGTTCAAGTCCAGTCATCCCGACTACTAAAAAAGGCAGCCAATCGGCTGCCTTTTTTATAGACTCTAGACTTTAACTCACAATCAAATCCACATACTTTGGATTTAATAGTTGAAGTAATTTATTATTCAGCTCGCGCTGATAGTGAATCTCACTTTTAAGAAAATCGACCTCTGAGTTCAGACGCCTGTTTTCCACGAGCAATAGATCTTTGGAACTTATATCAGTTACGCCTTCCAAGATGTGACAAGGATTCATGTGAAGCGCCGAACAGATTAGAATAAAGCGATCCAGTGAAAGTGTCGATTGACCGTTCTCCAATTTGCGATAGCCGCTTGTCGTTAAGTTTAAATCAGCCGCTATTTCAGCTTGTGAAATATTGAGCTCTTGGCGACGAGCTTTGATGGTAGCTAAAGTTTCTTGGATATCAATCATGGGACTATTATTCCTTTACATGGTCCGCTAAGGGGCGCTCTATAATGTTAATCAAATATAATTTTGACAAGTCTAATTCTATATGAATCATTGAAATAGAGATTAACAAAAGAAAAATAGTTTTAAACAATATAAGGTTCTAGAACCATTACATTCTAGATCTGATTCGCAACCAAGAGCACCTAAAAATATAAAGGGGGTTCTTGGTTTTTTCTTTAGTTCTCATTTTCGTAAAAACTTAAGGCGCCGGATGGGCAGCGATTGATTTGTGATTTTAAGGCTTCGCTGCTTGCCTTGGTCACTCGAATCTAGGGCTTTAAGATTTTAAAATGGCAACCACGCGGGCAGGAGCCGCCGAGGCGCCCTTTAATTTTAAGGGGAAGGCGGCAATTTTAAAGCCTTCACGGGGCAATAGATCAAGATTACAAAGTTGCTCCATATGGCAGTATTCCTTATCAATTCCAACTAAATGAGCTTCCCAAAATAAGTCCGGGTCTTTGCTCTCCTTTGCCTTTTTCACCAAATGAGGTAAAGGTAAATCCCAGCCCCATTGATCAATCCCCATGACTTTAATGCCTTGATCAATCAGCCATGCCGTAGCTCCGGCGCTCATGCCAGTACCTCTTTCGAAAAAAGCCTTACTACCCATATAGCGATCCCTTCCAGTGCGAATCAAAACAATCATTCCAGCCTTAAGCTGCAGTGAATAACGTTTTAAATAAGCTTGGATTTCTTCGGCTTGAATGGCCTCAAAGTCTTTCTTGTGGCTCATATCGATGAGGATGCCGTCTCCATAGCACCACTCTAAAGGAATTTGTTCGGCGGTTTTGGCAGGCTTTCCCTCCGATAAAGGGCCGTAATGCCAAGGAGCATCCATATGAGTCGTGGAATGTACTCCCATCTTTCGGATTTCATCGTCCGCCCATCCAACAAAGTTCTTCGGAAATAAACGAAAGGGTAAGCCTAAATATCGAATCAGCCATTTCGCCTTCTTATGGCTTTTGTGTTTGACTTTAACCTTCATAAAGAAGGGATCGCCAGGATTATACTGAATGGTTTTCGATAAATCGATGATTTGATGTTCCATATTCTACACTCTAAGTCTACACTCTACGCCCTTCGCCCTTCGCCCTCTTCCAAGCACAAAGATTCTACTTCAACACTATTTATCAGAATTTAGGGCGAGACAAAGTGTAGACAGGCCTTCAATTTTTAGTTTTAAGGCAACGTAGAGGAGCAGAACAGACCATGCTCTGGCAGTAACACACCAAGGGTCTAAGCTTTTCGGCTTCACTTCTAGCCTTGTAGACTACGGTTTTCGAGGTCTACACTTTTCCCCTTCTCTTGAAGGCCATGCTTCTAGTCTGGTCGGAAGCTTCTTTGCACCCGATAGACCATAGCCTAAGAAGCCATCGACCAATAGGGTCGAGGGTCTTGCTTTTTACTCCTTTAATGATGTATTATTGTCCCCACCTTTCATCGATAGTACCTTCTTATGTCACTTCAACCTTTTCATTTAGCCATTCCTGTTAAAGAACTTAATGAAACCCGTGATTTCTACCATCGGGTATTGGGTTTTGAAGAAGGTCGATCTTCCGATCATTGGGTGGATTTAAATTTCTTCGGTCATCAATTGGTCTTGCATCTTGCGGAAGGGGCCGGGGAGAAGGAGCATAATCCGGTAGACGGTAAGGCGGTACCCGTTCCTCATTTTGGAGTAGTCTTGGAATGGGAGCAATGGCACAGTTTTAAAGATCGATTGCTGAGCGAGAAGATCGATTTTGTTATTGAACCCTATATCCGATTTGAAGGACAGGTTGGGGAACAAGCGACCATGTTTTTCTTAGACCCTTCCGGTAATGCCTTGGAGTTTAAGGCATTTAAAGACCCCGAGGAACTATTTAGGTCCTAAGGGGGAATCATTTTTCTACCACTTTTTCAGCAAGCCATTGGGTAAAGCCCCGGCTTCGAAATCATCGAGTACTTCTCCCGTATTAGCATCGATACGCCATACGCGATGAGGTTGCACAAAGCTTCGAGCGTCAAATAGGTATAAGTCTTCGCTAGCCTGGTGGTAAGCGAGCCCGTAGAAATTTTCACAAGCAATGGCCAATACAGGGCGGCGGGCATAACTTTCTTGTGCTCTATGGACATAAAGACTGTCGTTATCGTAAGAGAAGTAGCGCTGTTTTATAGGGTCGGCCACGCGATAGGCAAGGGGCAGTCTAAAACTAGCCAGCACTTGCTGCTGTGCAGAACTATTGGAATCGGGCCAAAACCAAACGCTACCATCTTTTTGGCTAATTATTATGCCATCCCCGGTTGGTACAATTTCATGAATAGTAAAAAACACGCTATAATAGGTGCTTGGGCTTCCGGAAAGGGATTCCAGGTGTTTCCAATTCCTTTCATTGTAAAAGTGTAATTCTCCTTCCCAAATAAACATCCGTGCATTGGGGAAACCCAGGCCGAATTCCCTTAGAAGATTTCCATTAAGATCATACTGTCGGATCTTAGGACTGTATAAATCGCTAATCCAAAGACTATTTTTCCAATAAACAAGCTGCTTTGGAGCGCTAATTCCAGCTAATGAGCGGAGTTTGTTCCAGTTTAAATCGCATACCACAATTTCATTGGTGCCGTTCATGACCAAGTAATAGTGATCTTCAATGCGATGGGCTTCCTGGATTACGTCGCCCAATGGTTGATTGTTGACATCGCGATAAAGTCCGTCTTCATAGGATTTGCGATCGGGATTATACTGCCCTATGCTGGCATTGCCCCATTGGAAATTACCCTCATTTACGATGATAACCGCATTGGAGTCGGGTCTCAAAATACCGCCCTTAACCGCTTGCGGACCATATTCTTTATGGCAAGCCGAAAGCAACAGGCCCAAAGAGCCTATGATATAGGCTAAGCTTTTTCCCATTGCCATTGTAATCCAAATATAAAGTGAAGGCCCGGTTCTGGGCGCCAAGGAATAATTTGATAATCCCGGTTGCCTACATTATTGAGGCCTGCAAAAGATTGAATTTGATGTTTCCGAAGCTTGAAGCTATAGCTGGCTCTAAGATCTTGAATTAGATAGGAGGGCATATAATAAAAATTGCCTTCGTCTATAAAATAACGATCGCTGTAATTCAATTGATAGGTGAATTGCCAAGTTCCATAACTAAGGGAGGCCCTAGCACTCAAATTATGATCGGGATTGAAAATGGTTCGATTACCGGAGAAACTTTCCTGTGAAGGGGAGTAATTAGTGCTATTAAGATACTGATACTGCCCGTCTAAACCAGCTTTCCAATTTCCCCAAGAACGCCCCAAACCCAGGTTTAGAGCGATACCAGCATTACGAACTCGTTTTAGGTTTTGGGCTTGCCATAAGCCTTCACGCGGTGTCCATTGAATCCAGTTATCAATGTCCATGTAAAAGACGTTGAGGTCTAAACTGAAGTCCCAAGATCCAAAGCTTCTTTTGGCTTTGGTGCCTAGCTCCGCATTGTAGGAGTTTTCAGGTAAAAGATCGGGATTACCCCCTGGTTCCCAAAACAGGTCATTCAGGGATGGTAGCCGGTAATTCCTGCCGAGGTTAGCGTAAATCTGCAGTGAGGGATTAAAGGTGTGCGAAAAGGCCAAACTACCGGTGAGCGGACTTAAGGTATGGGTAGAAGTATACTCTTGTCTTAATTGCATCTGCACATTCCAAGCCTCCTGCGGTATATAATTAATTTGGGCAAAGGCCGCATGGGTCCACCGGGTCTTATCATAGGTCGCATTAATGAGGTCGTAGCGCGACTGCAAACTAAACTCAGTCTTTAAATAGGATTGTTCCGAAAGATCTTTTTGGGGCCCTTTGTAACGCAGCATCGTTTGATAGGAAAGCCAATCGTTCCAAGAGGGGTCTTCTCCATTATTGAGGAAAAATTGATTGCTAGAGTAAATACCTCCAGCTATCCAGTGAAAATGCCCTTGATTACTCAAATGCCTTTGAAGGTCAAGGTTTAAGTATAGATTGCGGTCTTCCAATCGGTCGTAAGCGCTGCTTGAACTTAGGCTTATCGCTGGGATGTTTCGCAAGGTTTGATTATACCAAGCCCTTACACTCACGATGGACTTTCGCACTCTTCGGCTTAGATACTGCTTAATCTGAAGCTGTGTAAAATCTGCATTCTGTAAGTTTTGAGAACGCTCGGACTCATCTACCAAACGGTAGGGATAGTTGTTGGCGGCTGAAGAATAGGATACGGCACTTTGGCCCTGAAAAGAGGTGTCCCCATATTGGTTTTGAAAAGCTATTTGTTGTCTGCCAAAGCTACCGGCAGCGAGCTTCAGGCTTTGTTGGTAACTATTGCTAAAATTGGGCCTGGAATTCATCAGAATCCCGCCTCCAATATTCCCTGAAGCATAGGCTAGGGCGCCATTGCCAAAGCTTATTTCCATTTGCTCTAGTCCGCTATTAGCGGGTAGGAGTGAAAGATCGGAAAGTCCTAATCCGGCCGGACTAATATCAAGTCCATTCCAGTACACCTTGGTGTGGCCAGAGCCCGTCCCTCTTAGATTAAGGGTGGCAATACCATTACTGCCATAGGACTTTACAAAAATGGGACTGCCTTGCTTTAATTGCTCGGCCAGGTTCAGGGCCAAGTTTTGATTGATCGTGTCTTTTAAACTGACCTTATAATGGTTTTCGCTGGCTTCGATCCAATGGCTCTCGGTAATGGTAACCTCCTTAAGATACTCCGAAGTATCTTTTTGAGCTTTAAGCGATAAAACCCCTAGAATTAATGCTATGGCACCGCAGGACCTCATTAGAGCTTGCTTATGATTCTAAGTTGGATTTCCCCATTGGGCCACTGCCCTTTAAGAAGGTAAGCACCGGCCTTGAGTTCCCTAATATTGATTTTATCCCCGAATTCAGACAATAGCTTGACCCCCGATAAAGTATGCACAGTCATTGCCACGGCATTAGGCCAGTGAATTTGTCCATGGCTTGGGTTAGGATAAGGCTCAGACTCGCTAATTCTGTTTTCAGCTTCGCCCAAAGAACTGGGATGCAAAAAAGCCAAAGCATCAAGGTCAAAACCTCCCGAGGCATAGGCCGTAGGATAGGGGTCATTTACTTGATTGCCATAAGCGTCAAAACTAGTGTAGGGCTTATTAATGGCTCCTACGACATCTACTAACCGAATGTGACTAATGGCATTGATATTTACTCGAGAGGAGTCCTTTAAATCCTCTAAATCGAAGGGTACGCCGTAATCTGCCCGATACTTTCCAGCAAAATTATGGACAAGACTAGGCTCGGTAGCGCCAAAACCCGCGGTTTGCACGCTATCCTGAACTAGGCTATGGGCGGGGAAACGAACAAAGTCGATGCCATCGCTGCTGACTTCTACAAAGGCTAGTTCCAAAAAAACATCACTAAAGGAATTCTCGAAAATGGCGAATTCAGGGCCGTCTTGGTTGCTTAAGACGAAAGCCAAACTAAAGGTGGCCACGCCACTATCACCGAGCGAAACGACTTGCCCATCCGCTGGGCCAATGGCATCTATGGCTTGACCATAAGTAACCGTGTCTAGGGCGGGTTTGTCAATGTCCCAATAACCACGTTGGATGCTACAGTGGCTTGCCCAAGACTTTATCAAACTAGAGTCTTTAGCAATTGCCGTGCTAGCACTGGTACCAGCGGCAGTAGCGTAGGGGCCAGAAACCTGCCCTTTTAGGCAAGTTCCGGCCAATAGCAATATGATAAAGCCAAGACGCATCAGTTAATTAGGAATCGCTCGGTATGAGATTTACTTTTTAGGAAATAGGTTCCGCGGGTCCAATCGCTGAGCTCTATTTGAAGGCTCTTTTCTACATGTCCCGACCATAGGATCTGGCCCATACCATTCAGTATTTCGAGCTCAGTGGCTTGGCCCGTTTCAATAGTAAACTGACCCTGCACCGGGTTGGGGTAGAAGCTTAGGCTAATTTGAGGGTATTCTAGAATTTCAATGCTATTCTCCTGATGAGGTGCTTTAGGACGCAGGGCAGGAGCAAAATCGGTATAAGAACATCCGAATAATTCGCCGCTTTTAATCCAAGTGCTAATGCCAGCATTCAGGAACCAATTGCCAATATTAGTGCCGCTCCAGGTAGACCAGTAATCGGGGCTGCCGCCAATACCGCTCCAATTGCCATAGCTAATATCATTTAAGAAAGAACTGGCATTGACGTTAAGCATGGCATCTGCTTGATCTAAATCACTTAAGGCCTGACTGGCTTGGATGGAGTCATTGAAAAGAATGCCATAAGCCAATCGCGCTGAATCACCAGCCAATTGAAAATCGATGATGACCACGGCTGAGTCACTGCCGGTGCCAATCCATTGTTGAACCTGGCTAAAGTCGAAGGCATTTGGATTAAAGGCAGCAATCGGCAAGGCGGGCTTTAAGGCTGGATTAAAGTCGGTATAGCTAATCGCAAACCATTCACCATTTACCAAAGGGGTAGCAATGCCGGCATTCATCATTAAACTGGCGGTGTCGGCACCACTCCAAGTTGACCAATAGTCGGGGCTTCCACCAATCCCTTGATGACGATGGTAAATGACGTCGTTTAGAAAACCACCGGCCGTGTTGATGCTGAAATTTACATCCGCTGCAGCTACAGCGTTTAAAAGATCTTCACCGTCTTCCCCAGCATTAAAGCGATAGCCCCAAGCATAGCTCGAATCACTAGCTCCATTATTAAAGCTTACAATAAGTAAGGTGGAATCGGTTCCGGTTCCGGTCCAAAATTGAATATCCGAGAAGGAGAATTGGGCCTGCGAGTAACAGGAGAAGAGACTAAAAATAGCCCCTAGAAGTAGTTTTTTGTTCATGTTTTTACATTTTAAATTAGGAACAAAAAACTTCCAGTTAAGAGAGATTAAAGAAAAAGTATGGCCTGGGCCAAGGCTTTATCAATAATAGCTTTTATCCTGAAAGCGAATTATTTAACAGCTCTTGGCAGGTCTTCTGGCTCATCTCAATTTTAGAGGCCTTCCCGTTTTAACACAGTGGCATTTGCTCTAAAATTACCGAGACTTACAGCTTCAGGAAAAGCTCAGGATTTACACCTGATTCCCTTTTAATTTCGATAGGAGAGAACTCCGATCGAAAACCAATAGCATAGCAAAAGTAAGTAAAAGATTTAGGCCATTTTCTTGATCAGCCCTGTAACAACCCCCCAAATTCGAAAATCCATGAACTGGGTAATTTTGAGTGCTTCAAAGTCAGGGTTTTCAGGTTGCAGGTAATAACCGTCTTCTCTTTTCTGAAGACGTTTAACGGTGTAGTCGCCATTTATAACCGCCAAAATGATTTGATTGTCTTTGGCTTCCAATTGCTTGTCCACAATTAAAAGGTCACCATCATTGATCCCGGCGCCGACCATCGACTGCCCACTTACCCGTACACAGAAAGTCGCTTTAGGATTTCGTACTAATTCTTGATTAAGATTGATGGTGTCAGGAAAATACTCCGAAACATAAGATGGATTCCCTGCCGCAACGCCTACATCAAAAAAGGGAATGGAAACCCCTTCCTCGGTCGATAATTCAAATATCTCAATCATGTTACTAGAATTAGGCTTCTAATATAAGTAGAATTTTGATATAAAGCAGGGTTGCGCGTTTCGCTCGCAGCAGGCTTGGCCTCATGGCCAGCAGGGCAGCTCGTGGGCTCGCTGCAGGGATGCTAGGCAGAAGTAACGAGCATTGATTTGTATATTCTCTCTAAACTCTAAACTCTAAACTCTAAATTCTAGACTCTAAATTCTAGACTCTAGACTCTAGACTCTAAACTCTAAATAATCTTCTTTATCACCCTTAACTTATGCGTATGTGTGCGTTCTTCTGGGTTAAAGATCCCGCTTTGGTCCAAGCGGTCCAAGCGTACTTTCCCAGAGGCATG
>CBFHRN010000078.1:0-8564 GCA_965658275.1 Croceimicrobium sp. | reverse complement strand
AATAGATTGAGCTGCTTCTTGCGCCCCGTCTATCAGTCTATCCATGTTAGCCTTCATCAGTCGTACATAGGACCCTTCTGGGATGTCTCCCGCGAAGGTTAAACTTTGATCTTCCTCATTCACAGCTAATATCGTACGAACTAAAGGAGTTTTATTGGCTTCTGTTCGCATGCTTAGCGGGAAAAGCAGACCAGAGGCAGGCAGGTTGTCTGCCTCAGATCCCAGAAAGCTTTTATAAAGGCTTAGGGCAGGCTTGCCATCTAATTCAAAAAGTACATTATTGTCACTTTTGCTTACTAAACGCTCTATTCCAAAAGAGTCCCATCCGCCCATTGCGTGGCTGAGGAATAACTTAGATTAGGGTCTTGCAGCTCAATCTCTTGATAGGAAACGGAGGCCTTATCAAACTTTAAAAAGTTAAGCACCAGCTCCTCCTCTAAGACGGATGTTTTGGCAATTCCCCCCGCGGTGGAGCAGCCTGCCAATATGGCTTGAGGGAAGTTTAGGCGTATTTCTTGAAGCAGAGGTTTTTCTAATTGAGTTTTTCTAATTGAGTTTTGCTTCCAAAGGCTAGAATTAGGTCAGGTTGAAATAAAATCAGATTAAGATCCAGTTCGACATCCTTTTTGCTTGACATTTGATGTACTTGCATAACAGGCTTTTGTGTGAAAATACAAATTATTCTCTTTGGAAAGTAGATTTATTGCGGCTTAAGGGTATTAATGGATTTAATGCCTTAGCCTTTTGTTTAACTTTGCTGCTCTTGTTTAAAAAAGAGCATAAAACTTTAGAAATGCTGGGAAACATTCTCACTAAAATATTCGGCAATAAGAGCGAACGAGACATGAAGGCCTTGATGCCAGCGGTGGAAGCCGTTAATGCGGAGTTTGCTAAATTATCTAGCCTTAGCGATCAAGAGATACGAAATAAAACCAAGGAATTTCAGGAGCGAATTCGGGCTTTCATCAAAGCCGAGCAAGATGAGGTGGATTCACTTAAGACAGCCTTGGAGACCGAAGAGGATGTCGAAAAAAAGGAGGAGCTCTACGAGCGTATAGACACTTTAGAATCTACTCTTACTGAAAAGATTGAAGAAGTCTTAGAGGAAATCAGACCCGAAGCTTTTGCGGTGGTGAAAGAAACGGCTCGTCGCTGGAAAGAAAATAAAGAAATGGTGGTGGACGCCACAGAATACGACCGAGAGTTAGCTAAAACTTTAGATGCGGTTGAGATTTCGGGCGATAAGGCGTTATGGAAAAACCAATGGACCGCAGCGGGTGCTGAGATAATCTGGGATATGCTGCATTACGATGTTCAGATTATCGGAGGCTCGGTACTTCATAAAGGTTCAATCGCAGAGATGGCTACAGGTGAAGGTAAGACCTTGGTTTCAACCTTACCGGTATATTTAAACTCCCTCCCTCAAAGAGGAGTGCATGTGGTAACGGTTAACGATTACCTCGCGCGTCGTGACTCCGAGTGGATGGGTCCTTTGTACCAGTTTCATGGACTTTCGGTAGATTGTATTGACCGACATCGCCCCAACTCGGAAGAACGCCGTAAGGCTTACCGTGCCGATATCACCTATGGCACCAATAATGAATTTGGTTTTGACTACCTCCGCGACAATATGGCGGGGAGTCCGGAAGACTTGGTGCAACGGGTTCACAATTTTGCGATTGTGGATGAGGTTGATTCTGTTTTAATCGATGAAGCGCGAACGCCTTTGATTATTTCGGGTCCTACGCCTCAGGGGGACCGCCAGGAGTTTAACCAACTGAAGCCCCATGTGGTGAAATTGGTGAGTGCGCAAAAAGCTTTAGCGACCAAAGAGTTAAAGGAGGCGCGTGAACTAATTACCTCCGGAGATAAAGAAAAACGCGATGAAGGGGCCCAGAAGCTGTTGCGTGTTTACCGTGGCATGCCGAAGAATAAAACTTTAATTAAGTTTTTAAGCGAAGAGGGTATGAAAACACTCTTGCAGAAGACGGAGAACTTCTTCATGCAAGAACAGAACAAGAATATGCATATCATCGATGATGAACTTTATTTCACCATTGATGAAAAGAACAATCAGATTGACTTAACGGACAAGGGGATTGAACTAATTTCTGGCGATACAGAAAAAGACTTTTTCATTTTAGAGGATGTGAGTACTCAACTTTCTGCTTTAGAAGGAGAAGATTTGGGCGCCGAGGAAAAAGTGAAGCGCAGAGAAGAAATCATGCGTGATTTCTCGATCAAGTCGGAGCGTATTCACACCATGAATCAATTGCTAAAAGCGTACACCTTATTTGAAAAGGATATCGAGTATGTTTTGATGGATAATAAGGTGAAAATCGTTGACGAACAAACGGGCCGTATCATGGAAGGGCGTCGTTATTCGGATGGATTACACCAGGCGATTGAGGCGAAGGAAAATGTGAAGATTGAGGCCGCCACACAGACTTACGCCACCGTAACCTTGCAGAACTACTTCCGAATGTACAACAAGCTGAGCGGTATGACCGGTACAGCAGAAACGGAAGCAGAAGAACTGTGGGACATCTATAAGGCAGAGGTAACGGTAATTCCTACCAATAAACCTATTGTAAGAGATGATCGTGAAGATTTAGTTTACCGTACGAAGCGTGAGAAGTTTAATGCGATCATTGAGGAAATTTCCAAGTTGGTAGAAGCAGGTCGCCCTGTTTTGGTAGGTACTACGAATGTTGAGATTTCCGAAGTATTAAGCCGTGCCTTAAAACTTCGTAAGATTCAGCACAATGTCTTAAACGCGAAATTACACCAGAAAGAATCTGAAATCGTTGCCGAAGCTGGTCAACCTGGCCGCGTTACCATCGCCACCAACATGGCGGGCCGTGGTACCGATATTAAATTGAGTGCCGAGGCGAAAGCGGCAGGGGGATTGGCAATTATAGGTTCAGAGCGACATGACTCTCGTCGAGTAGACCGACAGTTACGTGGTCGTGCGGGACGTCAGGGGGATCCGGGAAGCTCTCAATTCTTCGTTTCTTTAGAGGATGACTTAATGCGTCTCTTTAACTCCGAGCGAGTAGCGAAGATTATGGACCGAATGGGTCTAGAAGAGGGTGAGGTTATCCAGCATAGCATGGTTACCAAGAGTATCGAGCGCGCTCAGAAGAAGGTGGAAGAAAACAACTTTGGTATTCGGAAGCGACTTCTTGAATATGATGATGTGATGAATGCCCAGCGTGAGGTGATTTACAAACGTCGTCGTCACGCCTTGCATGGAGAGCGCATGCAGGTAGATATCGCGAATATGTTCTACGATACGGTAGAGGCTTTAATTTCTGAAACACTTCCGGTAAAAGATTATGAAGGTTTTGAGTTAGAGCTATTGCGGGTTTTCAGTCTAGAGTCGCCCGTGGATCAGGCTACCTTCGATAAAGCCAATCCTCAGGACTTGGTAAATCAAATTCACGAAGCTGTGTTGCAGGCCTATACCCTTAAAAATGAGCGCATTGCGCAAATGGCTTTGCCGGTTATCAAAAATGTCTTCGAGAATCAAGGAAATCAATATCAAAATATTGTGATTCCTTTTACGGATGGCACTAAATCGATGCAGATTGTTACCAATCTTGAAAAAGCAGTAGATAGCAAAGGACGCCAACTAATTCGCGACTTTGAGAAGTCTATTACGCTAGCGATGATCGATGAACGTTGGAAGGAGCATTTGCGAGATATGGACGATTTACGCCAAAGTGTGGGTACCGCCCAATATGAGCAGAAAGATCCTTTATTGATTTACAAGTTTGAAGCCTTTGAACTCTTTAAAACGATGGTAGATAAGATGAATCGTGATATAGCGAGCTTCTTATTTAAAGGACAACTGCCTAGTCAAGATAGTAGTCAAGTGCAACAAGCCCGCGCTCCAAAACGCAGTGCTTATGAAGGAATGCAGGCCTCCCATCCTCAAAGTGATAATGGTGCCCCTTCTCAATCCGGAGAAGGTCGCCCCGCTCCTCCTAAACGCAAACCGGTGGTGAGCGAAAAGACCTACGGAAGAAACGATCAGGTGACCGTTCAAAACCTGAGTACAGGTGAGAAGAAACAGGTCAAGTATAAAAAGGCGGAGCCCTTAATAGCCGGCGGTCAATGGATAATTATTGACTAAAGTGTTAAATATTAACAAATTAGGAGGCCCTTCAATGCGAAGGGCCTCTTTTTTTTTAGTATATTAGACAACCGTCCCTTCTCTCTGCGTCTATATCTAAAGCCCTATTTTCTTTGAGTTCAAAGCCTGAACATATCATTCGCTTGGAAGATTTGGAAGGATTACATCCTCCCAAAGAGATTCTTTTAAGTAATTCCGAGCAGGAGCTTGTCATAGCTTGTGCTGCTGGAGAGCAGCTTGCTCAAAAGAGGGTATATGAGTTGTTTTCAGGCAAGATGCTCAACATTTGTAGGCGCTACGCAAAGGATCGTGAGCAAGCGCGCGACTTCATGCATGATGGCTTTATAAAGGTCTTTTTAAATATCGGAAAGTTTAAAGGCAAAGCCAGCTTGCAAACTTGGATTACCCGCATCATGATTAATAATTGCATCAGCGCAATTCGGAAAGAGGTTCGTCGTGGAATCAAAGTGAATTTAGAGGATGTGCAAATCCCAGACCACGATCCCATAGTTTTTGAATTGAACGAAGCTGAGTCGCTCACCGCAAAGGATGTTTTTGAAAAGGTGAATGATTTACCGCTAGGCTATCGCACGGTATTTAGTATGTATGTATTGGACGGATTTAGCCATCGTGAAATAGCGGAAGAGCTGGATATAAGTGAAGGAACCAGTAAGAGTCAGTTAGCAAAAGCTAAAAAGCTCTTGGCTAAAAAATTAAGAGGAGAAGCATAGTTGTGAGTCAGAATTGGAGAAATATCGAAGACTTTGTTCGGGAAAAGCTTGGCTTGCTCGATGGTGATTCTCAGCCAGACTGGATAGCCTTTGAGCGGAAACTGGCTCGAGCTCTTTGGCGTCGTCGACTGCGCAGGGCGGCTGGAATAACAGGCGTTTTATTACTTCTTGGTTTTAGCCAAACTATGATTTCGGGCGATTGGAAGAGGCCCGTTGAGGAAGATAAACTTCAGGCTATAAAGGTTTTGAGTCGTAATCAAGGCTTTGAGCGAACTGCAAGTCAGGCAAGACCGTTACAAGTAGTGCATAGCCGCTTAGCAGAAGCTCAGCAAATTCAGGAGGAGAAAAGCTTAAAGCCAGAGCCGGAAACTTCGAGCGTAAATTCGAAGCATTCCATAGCCGCAACTTCTATTTCCACGGCTAAAACTGTCTTTTCACCTCAAGAAGCTTCCCAAGAGGATGTTCAAGGGGAGAGCTTGAACCGCATGATAGAGCAAGTTGAGGCCTTAAGCTTACCCTCCACCGAAACTGCCATAGCGAGCACAGACTATGGCATTTCTTCGAGTCCAGTTCATTTTGACTCAGGTCTAAACCGCCAGCGAATCAAGGATGAGCTTACAGATTTCACGGCTTACAAATACGAACCTTACATTAGTCCTTTCCAGGAGAAGAAGCCTTGGACCTATAGCCTAAATATCTATCCCAATTTTGCATTTCGAGAGTTTAGAATTGACCGTCGTAAGCGCGCCCAATTGCACTCAGACTTTATCGACGCCATGGAAAATGCAGAGCGCTCGGGCTTAAATATGAACCTTGGCTTCGAGGTGAGTCGACGTGTTGGTGCCATTACCTACATCAATACTGGCGTGGAGTACATTAACAATAGTTACCGAGCCGAATTTGATTTCATGAATTTCCGAAATGCTAACTTTAATGATGCTACGGGTGAAATTGTAAACTACACCATCCGTAAAGATCCTCAAAGAATTGCATTTAGCGATGTCAATAGCTTCCACTTCCTAAATTTCCCATTGAGTGTTAGCTATCAGCCCTGGGCTACCGACCATCTGAGAATAAACTTGGAATTTGGCTTCAGTGCCTTGTACTTCCTAAAAGCACAAGGATCCACTATTGATTATAAAACACTGGATTTAATCGATCTTAATGAAAGGCCCTATCGCAAGTTTATGGCATCCAGCAGCCTCTCAATAGGCGTGCAGTATTTCGTGTCTCGCAACATGAATATTGGCATCGAGCCAACTATGATGTACTTTACCAATAGCATTTACACGGAAGACAATCCCTTTGATGTGATTCCTTACAGTATGGGGGTCAACTTTAAGTTACAGATGAAGCTCCAGTAACTAAAGACGGGCTAACTTTTCAATGGCGGCATCCAGGGTAGATTGATCTTTAGCAAAGCACAAGCGCAGAACTTTATTATCCGTAGGGTCGCGGTAAAAAGGACTCAGAGGTATGCCCGCTACGCCTACCTCCTTGCAGAGCCAGGAAGCAAAGTCAATGTCTCTAAGGTCGCTCACCGCAGAGTAATCTATTAACTGAAAATAGGTGCCTTCACTTTTTAAAGGTTTCAACTTTGTCTTTTCAGATAGTGCCTGGGCGAGATAGGCTCTTTTCTCGGCATATAGGCTCCCTACTGCATCTAAATCGTAATCTTTTAAGTAATCGGCAATCGCCCATTGCAGCGGGTGGTTTACACTAAAAACTTGGTATTGATGGACCTTTCGGAATTCGCGCATCAACACCTCAGGCGCCATGCAGTAACCAATTTTCCATCCCGTTACATGAATAGTTTTCCCTAAAGAACCTATCACAAAACTGCGTTTGCGCAATTCGGGGTATTGCCGAACGCTACGTTTCTCAGAGGGGTCAAAAACCAAGTGCTCATAAACCTCATCTGCTAAAATGAAGATGTTAGAGTTGGCTACAATATCTTGAAGTTTTTCATAGTCCGATGGTTTCCATAAGCGACCACTAGGGTTATGCGGACTATTGATAATAATCATCTTAGTTCGATGATTTACCAATCGCTTTAGCTGATCCCAATCTACATTGTAATCCGGATGCAAAAGCTTGACGGTGATTGGTGTCCCCCCGTGCAATTCAATCATGGGTATGTAGGAGTCGTAGGCGGGACTAAAAAGAATTACCTCGTCACCTTCTCGGATGGTAGTAGCAATGGCTGTTGCGAGAGCTTGAGTAGCGCCTGCTGTGACTGTTATTTCAGTTTCCACCTTATAGGCGTGGCCAAAAGTATTGGCGCTAATGGCATTAAGCTGCTCTCGGAATACTTCAGCCCCAGGCATCGGGGCATATTGGTGATGGGGCTTATCTAGGTGCTCCTTCACTTTCTCCATTAGTTTTGGATCTATGGGAAAGTCCGGAAAGCCTTGAGATAAGTTTATGGCATCATGCTCCAAGGCCATTCGCGTCATCACACTAAAAATGGTTTCCTGAACGTGACTCAGATTTCCGCTAAAACTTAAGGGCTTTACTGTTTGATCCATTATTTAAGGGGGAATTGAAGCTAAATTAAACTAAAGCGCTTGTAATTGGTTTAAGATTCTATGAAAGTAATTGACAAGGATAAGATCGTAGAGCTAAAATACGTGCTTCGTGAGGGCGGAGCCAACGGTTCGGTAATGGAAGTGATGGACGAACACTGGCCTTTGAAGTTTTACTTTGGATCGGGTCAAATGTTACCGGCGTTTGAAGAAAATTTAATGGGTAGGCCAGAAGGTAGTGCCTTTGAGTTTACACTTAGCGCTGCGGATGCCTATGGGGTTTTAGACCCAAATTTAATCAAGGAATACGCCTATCAAGATTTACCAGAGAGCGAACGCTTTCCCAACAAAGAGTTTGAGCAAGGTGATCGTCTTATTTTTGATATGGGTACTGCGGAGGAACGATTGGGAACAGTTAGCGAAGTATTGCAGGCCTCGGTACTTATCGATTTCAATCATGCCCTCGCAGGTAAAGACCTCCATTTTAGCGGACAAGTACTTTTTATAAGAGAACCACGCCAGGAAGAAGCTATCGCCAAGCGCTATATCGAACCAAATGGTATTCGCTCCGATAGCCGACTTCGCCATGATTAAATCAGAAGTCACCCCCTTTGCTTTTGAAATTCTTCAACCAGTTTTTGAAGAACATCAATACCTGTTTTTACCTACTGAATTTCAGTTTCGTAAAACCGAATCTGCTTATTGGCAAAATGTAATTCTAGGTTTTAGCCCATACCAAGATTTGACCATTGTAGAGTGCACTTTTGGCGTACGAATACATCGCATTGAAAAAGCAATAGCACCGTTCCTTAATGGCTTTAGTGCGTATCAAAATGGGGCAAATAC
Organism: Croceimicrobium sp.; assembly: GCA_965658275.1. Classification (GTDB taxonomy): domain Bacteria; phylum Bacteroidota; class Bacteroidia; order Flavobacteriales; family Schleiferiaceae; genus Croceimicrobium. Next base: position 324 of record CBFHRN010000078.1, on the reverse strand, counting down.
GGCTATTTGCAACTTATCGAAGTACAGCTCACAAAAGGCCTATCGCTACAAAATAAAGGACGAGGCTGATATCTATCGAATGGCAGCCGACCTAAAGCGCTTTTTTGAAACGGAGGGCTTTGCCTTTTTAGACTCGCTAGTAGAAGCCGAGACTTTGAATAAACTTCTCAATGGAAATGTAAATAAACCCAGTCTGCTAGCCTTTAATGAGGCACTAAGGGCTTTTCGTGGTTTAGCGGTGGCCAGTGAACTCGGAGAAGAGATTAAGGCTCTTTCGGAGTTCTATCAAACCCGTCTCACTCGATATGCTTACCCCATACATGT
>CBFHRN010000077.1:0-8584 GCA_965658275.1 Croceimicrobium sp. | reverse complement strand
CCTAAACCTTGGATTTAAATTCGGCTTCTTTAACGAATAAGAAAGGACTCTTCCTTTTTTTATAAGCACGATCTTTCTTTCCCGAGATCGTGCTTTTTTATTTGCCATCCAATCAGGACCGAAAAGTAGGCCAACAAAAAACCCCGCCGTTTGGCGGGGTTTTTTGTTTTATAAAGAGGCTATTCTTAGCCTACCAACTCTTGTACTTTAGAAGCCGCTTCTGCTAAAGCTATAGCAGAGTGAACTTCCAAACCTGAGTTATCAATCATTTCTTTGGCTAACTCTGCATTGGTTCCTTGTAGACGGACAATAATGGGAACGCTGATGTTTTCGATGTTCTTATAGGCATCAATGATACCTTGAGCCACACGATCACAACGCACAATTCCTCCGAAGATATTCACCAAAATAGCCTTTACATTATCGTCTTGTAAAATAATTCGGAAGGCCTTTTCTACACGAGCTGCATCGGCAGTACCCCCTACATCGAGGAAGTTCGCTGGGTTACCACCCGCCATTTTAATGATGTCCATGGTAGCCATCGCCAAGCCAGCACCATTCACCATACATCCAACATTACCATCTAGGTTAACGAAGTTTAAGCCTGCTTCGCCAGCTTCTACATCGATAGGGTCCTCCTCACGTTTGTCACGTAATTCAGCGTAATCTTTATGACGGAATAAACCATTATCATCCAAAGTTACCTTCGCATCAACCGCTAAGATCTTATCGTCTGAAGTCTTTAATACCGGGTTGATTTCAAACAAACTGGCGTCGATACCGTCATAAGCTTTGTACAAGCTGCTCACGAATTTCACCATTTCTTTAAAGGCCGCACCGCTTAAACCTAAGTTGAAAGCGATCTTACGCGCCTGGAAACCTTGTAAACCAACTTTAGGGTCGATCTCTTCCGTGAAGATGAGCTCTGGGGTTTTATCAGCCACTTCCTCAATATCCATTCCTCCTTCGGTCGAATACATGATCATATTACGGCCAGTATTACGATTAAGAAGTACCGACATGTAGATCTCCGAAGTTTCACTTTCCCCTGGATAGTATACATCCTCGGCGATAAGTACCTGATTTACCAATTTACCCTCCGCAGAAGTTTGGGGAGTAACGAGCATCATACCTAGAATCTCTTCCGAAACGGAGCGAACGTCATCCAAAGACTTGGCTAATTTTACGCCACCGCCTTTACCACGACCACCGGCATGGATTTGAGCTTTAACCACCCACCAAGAGGTTCCGGTTTCTTCGTTTAATTTTTTAGCGGCTGCTACGGCTTCGTCTGGAGTGCTTGCAACGATACCACGTTGAACGCGTACACCAAATGAGGCCAAAATATCTTTTCCTTGATACTCGTGTAAATTCATGAATTTGCTTTTTTGCTGATGCGCGCAAAAATACACCCCAATTTGGAAGCTCGAAAATTTTGCCCCTCTTTTATCTACCTTTGCGCGGATTTCTGGAATCTGTTAAAGAATTTTTAATGCGCAAACTAGTCTGGACGACGCTTTTGAGCCTTTTCATGATCTCTCTGCAAGGCCAAAAGAAAAGCTTAGAACCCTTAAAAGTTGATGCCAATATTAGGGTTGATGGTTTTTTGAACGACTCCATTTGGGCCTATGCGTCTGAAGGTAAAGATTTTGTAATGCTATCACCTGGCAACGGTGAAGCCATCCCCTCCAGTTTTGAAACTACTTTTAAAGTCTTTTACAGCGATGAAGCAATTTATATTGGAATGACGATGAAGGATCCCAAACCGGATTCCATTTTACGTCAGGTAACGGTACGAGATAACTACAATCAAAATACCGATTGGGTAGCTATCGCCATTAATCCTTTTAATGATGGGCAAAATGACTTTACCTTCTTCCTCACCGCTGCAGGAACACAAGCCGATTCACGAACTACAACTAATGGAGAAGACTTTTCCATTAATTCCGTTTGGTATTCTGCCGTGCAAATTACCGATGAAGGATGGTCCTGTGAATTAAAAATCCCCTACATCGCCCTGCGCTTTCCCAATCAGTTAAGTAAGGATTGGGGCTTTAATATTATCCGCTCCATTCGCCGAAACCGAACCGAGTATTCGTGGAACTACATCGATCGCGGCTCTGGATACTCCTGGGAATACCAAACGGGCATTTTAACGAATATCAAAGAAATAAATCCTCCAGTTCGTTTTTCACTCATGCCTTATGGCTCGGCCTATGTCGACAATTTTCAAGGCAAGACCTCTTACGATTTTAATGCGGGAATGGACCTTAAATATGGTATCAACGAAAGCTTTACCCTCGATGCCACGCTAATTCCAGATTTTGGGCAGGTACCCTTTGATAATCAATTCCTTAACCTATCTCCTTTCGAGAATCGCTTTCAAGAAAATCGTCAGTTCTTTAATGAGGGAACCGACCTATTTAGCCTCAGTGATGATATGTTCTATTCTCGTCGAATTGGTGGGGCCCCTAAGAATATTACCAATCAAAATTTAGCAGGTAATGATACCGCCGATGTTACCGTCCGTACCGAATTCACCCGCTTGCTCAATGCTACTAAAATATCAGGACGTACCTCAGGAAACTTGGGAATTGGGTTCTTAAATGCAATTACCGATAACAACTACACCACCATCGATTCGGCAGGAACAAGTCGAGAAGCTTTATTGGAGCCTTTAACTAATTACAATGTATTGGTGCTCGACCAGCGCATTAATCGGGCCTCTAGCATCAGCTTCATGAACACCAATGTGATGCGTACCGGTGAATACGTGGATGCGAATGTAGCTGGACTCTTTGCGCGGATCTTCAATAAAAGTGGACAGTATCGCTTAGACCTACAATTGAAAAGAAGCGATCGTTTCTTTGATCAGGACAGCTCGGTAAGTGGAGAGCACATATATGTACGTTTTGGAGATGTAGACGGCAATTGGCGCTGGGGCATACGTCAAGATATTTACAGCGATGACTATAATCCCAATGACTTGGGCTTCTTACCTCGAAACAACCTAATCCGCAATTACAGCGAAATCGAATACGCCACTTTCGAGCCCTCAGGGCCCTTTAACCGCACTTCCTTTACCCTATTCTCAGTTTATTCGAGTTTATACAGCACGGGGCGCTTCGAAGAGTTTTACCTAGGTTTTAACAGCTTCCTACTTTTGCGTGATTTTACGGGTACCGGTATCCGCTTGCGCCTGCGTCCGCAAACCAGTTACGATTATTTCGAACCCCGTTTAGCCAATGCCTATTTCCAGAAGCCGATGAACTATGCTTTCATCTACTTCCTTTCGACTGATTACCGGAAACCATTGGCATTAGACATCGACTTTAATTACGATTACACCCCCGTTTGGAGTCGAAATCACTACATGTTTAACTTTGAGCCAAGGGTACGCTTAGGCGATCATTTCTTCATTGTGCCGCAGGCGACCATGGATTATTACTATAATGATTATGGCTTTGGGGGCTTTGGTGCACAAGGACCCATTTTCGGTCAGCGTGACGTAAAAAACCTTACCGTCCTAGTAGATGGCCGTTATGCCTTCAACCCCAACTCTTCCTTAAGTTTACGATTGCGTCAGTTTTGGAGTAGAGTCGATTTTAATGAATACTATAACTTATTGGCAGATGGGTCTCTGAGTGACCCAATCGACCCAGGTCGAAATTTAGATCTGTACTTTAATACGCTCAACCTCGACGTTCGCTTCTCTTGGTGGTTTGCGCCCGCCAGTGAAATGGTTCTCTTGTACCGTGTAGCCCTCTCCAATGCAGGAGATGACATTAATAACGCCTACTTCACTAACTTAGACCAAGCTTTGAGTGCTCCGGTGCAAAATAATATTTCATTGCGACTTACCTATTTCTTAGATTACCACCAAACTCGAAGTCGCTTGCGTAAAAATGATTAGAGCTAAAGACATACGTAAATCTTACGGCAGCCTGGAGGTACTTAAAGGGGTTGACCTTGAAGTGGGTAAAGCCGAAATTCTTTCCATTATGGGAGCAAGTGGTGCAGGCAAAACCACTTTCCTCCAAATATTAGGCACTTTAGAGAAGGCCGATGCCGGAGAATTGTTTTTCAACGACCAGGCAGTGCACAAAATGTCCAAGGCTAAATTAGCAGCCTATCGGAATCAGCATTTAGGTTTTATTTTCCAATTTCATCATTTGCTGCCTGAGTTTACAGCTCAAGAAAATGTGGCCATTCCTGCCTTCATTAATAAAGCGGATCGGAAAGAAAGTCTAAATAGGGCCGCCGAACTTTTAGACTTCATGGGTCTAAAAGATCGCATGGACCACAAACCTTCAGCTCTATCTGGGGGTGAACAACAAAGAGTAGCGGTGGCACGTGCCCTCATGAACAAACCAAGTTTGGTATTAGCCGATGAGCCAACGGGTAATTTGGACAGTGCCAATGCGAAAGAAATCCATCGCCTTTTTGGAGAAATCCGCAAAGAATTTGGTTCTAGCTTTGTAATCATCACCCACAACCGAGAACTTGCTGAGACTGCAGATCAATTAATTGAAATGAAAGACGGTAAACTATTAGCTTAATATGAGTCTGACCGAAAAAATAAAAAGCCTAATCCAAAAGGAGATTGAGGCAATTGAAGGAATTCCAGTAGATGGCGTGATTCAAGAAGCCATAGATTTGATCTACCAGCAAGTGCATCAGAAAGGTGGAAAGGTCGTGGTAAGCGGTATGGGTAAAGCAGGGCAAATTGGGGTAAACATCGCCACTACCCTTAGCTCCACCGGAACGCCATCCATCTTTTTGCATCCTAGTGAATCACAACATGGTGATTTAGGGATGGTGCAAAAAAACGACCTGATGTTCTTGATTTCGAATTCAGGGAAAACCCGTGAAATCATTGAACTGGAGTTCCTGGTTAAACGTCTGCACCCCGGAATAAAAATCATCGCTTTAACCGGTCATCCTGATGGACCTCTTTCCGATTTTGCGGATGTCTTATTGTACACTGGAAATCCAGTAGAAATTTGTCCGCTGGGACTCACTCCCACTACGAGTACCACGGTTATGACCGTGGTTGGTGATCTTTTGGTTACCTTAATGATGGAAAAAATTAACTTCACCAAAGAAGAATATGCCAAACGCCACCATAGTGGCTATTTAGGCGACAAAGCACGTAAATAATGAAGTTCAAGCTAATTGCTGGCCCTTGTGCCATTGAAGATCGCGAAATGGCGCATCACATCGCTAAAGAAGTTAAAGCCATTTGCGATGAACTCGATATTGAATACATCTTTAAAGGAAGCTTCCGGAAGGCGAATCGATCTCGTTTAGACAGCTTTACAGGAATTGGCGACACGGAAGCCCTAGAAATATTAAAAGAAGTGGGGGAAACCTATGGCATTGAAACCATTACCGATATCCACGAGAGTCACGAAGCAGCGCAAGCAGCAGCCTATGTAGATCATCTGCAGATACCTGCTTTCCTCTGTCGTCAAACCGAATTATTGCTCGCGGCGGGTAAAACCGGCAAAGGGGTGAATATTAAAAAGGGACAATTTTTGTCTCCCGAGGCCATGAAGTTTCCAGTAGAAAAGGTGAAGAGTACTGGAAATAATAAAGTTTGGGCCTGCGAACGCGGAGTGAGCTTTGGCTATTCCGATTTAATCGTTGATGCTACCAGCGTTGCCCGCATGAAAGAACTGGGAGTTCCCGTGATTATGGATTGCACGCATTCGGTTCAAAAGCCGAATCGTACCGAAGGGGTAACTGGTGGCGACCCGCGCTTAATTGAAACGATCGCACTGTCGGCGATTGCCACAGGAGCAGATGGTTTCTTTATTGAAACGCATCCTGCGCCACATACAGCGGCATCCGATCCGCACACTATGCTCGAACTGAGCAAGCTAAGAGGTATTCTTGAAAAGTGTATGAAAGTTCGTAAGGCCTTAAGCTAATGGAAACTCTCCTCCATAATTTAAACTACCTAAAGGGAACAGGCCTTAAAAGTCCTTTATTGGAGCGGCTTTTACAGTCGGAAAATCCCAAGGCAGCCGATTTAATTGCCTTTGCCAAGGAGCAATCTTTAAGCCTAGACCAATTGATAAGCAAAGCTTTTCCCCTGTCCACCTATAAAGCCAAAATGTTGGTTATGGATTGTGACGGGGTGCTTACCAAAGGAGAAATGATTGTAAGTACGGATGGAGAACACACTAAGATATTCAATGTGAAAGATGGTATGGGCATTAAAAAGGCCCAGGCCGCCGGAATCCTAACCGGCATCATCTCCCATGGTCATTCAACCGGAGTGGTAGAAGCACGTGCCCAACAACTTAGCATTCCGAAAGTCTATGTTGGAAAAGAAGACAAGCTTTCTATTCTACAAACTTGGGCAACAGAAGAGAATATCGAGCTTAAAGATATTGCCTATATCGGTGATGATATCAATGATCTACCTGTCTTAGAAGCGGTGGGAATAGGGTTTTGCCCAGCCGATGCGGTTAAGGAAGTACTTCAAAGCCCGAAGGTCATTGTCTTAAGCCGTAAAGGTGGCGAAGCATGTATCCGTGAATTAGTGGAGGAGCATTTAAACCTAGACTGAGCTAGGGTCCCGAAACTGAGCCATTATTCCCGCTCCTAAAATTAAAGTTCCACCGATAAAGGTAGCGCCCGCTGGCACTTCACTGAACAAGAAGAAAGCGGCAATAATACCATACACGGGTTCTAAAGCTGCTATTAAGGCGGCCGTTCGGGCCTCCACCCTTTTCAAAGCATTGATGAATAAAGTATGGGAAAGGGCTGTGAAAACAGTACCTAAAAGGAATAATAAAGAAAGCTCTTCCAAACTTAGCACGAGGGTTTGACTGAGGCATAATGGTAGTAAGACAAGTGCAGCCCAAAAGTCTTGATAGAAGCTGAGTTGCAAAGGGTGATATCGAGCAACTAATCCTTTATTGAGAATCGCCATAATGGCAAAGCTGAAGCCAGAGCTTAATCCCCAAAGCACCCCTGTGAAATTTGCACTTTGAGGATTCCATGGAATAATCAATACGGTTCCCAAGAAACTAAGTAATACTAGGAGCCACTCCATAAGCTTCAAGCCTTTCTTTTGCCAAAAGGCTTCTAAAAGCAAGGTGAAAAATGGAAAGGAAGCGAAACTCAATAGCGCTAAAGCCACCGTTGTTTCCTGAATCGACCTAAAAAAAGCATACCAATGAAAGGCTAAAACCGCACCTAAAAGTATGACTTGATAGTGATCCTTCGCCCGCTCTAGGCGAAAGCCTATTTTACTAAATAAAAGAAGCAAAGCGATAGCTAAAGACGCGAATACCACCCTTCCTTCTACAATCCAAAGGGGATCTATCGAAAGCCATCGACCAAATAAACCCGCTAAACCGAAAAGCGCCACGGAAATATGTAAACCGAAATAGGCTTTCAAGGGCTAATAATTAAAGGCTTAGTTACCGATCCCATATGATGATAGGAACGAAGCTGGTAGCCTAATGAGTCATAAATCGCAAAAAGCGGTTGCTGTCCTTGAAGCCCACTAACTCGAGCATGCAAATTTGTAATCGGCCACAATCGATAGGCATTGGCACTGAGATAAGCCGTGTCCAAACGTCCATTTTCAAAACTGGCGTCAAACTGCAGGCTTTGGCCCTGAAGTCCACTCAGTATGCCAAGAAAAAACAAACATTTTATCAATCGACTCATCCTAAAACCTTCATTTTTTGAAGTTTATGTGATTCTTCTAAGGTAAAATTTCTTGGATTAATGCATTGGAAAAGAGGACTAATTCTAAGCTAAACTTTAGTCTGCACCGCCTTCCAGTCCTTAATCTGCCATCGAGCAATGGCAGAAGCTACCCGGTTCTCATCTTGGTCAAATAAGTCGATGGAACAATCCACAAAAATCCGATCATTTTGAACTAAAGGTTCATATACTCGATCCTGTAACCACTCGGTATCGATCTCAAAACGAGCGATAACATCCGTTTTTGCTTGATAATGGTATTCCAATTCCAGCTTCTGAAGAATAATTCGATAGCGCTTGGGATCCAAGGTGGCGATTAATAGCAAGCCCGAACTTATTTCTGCTGCCGTTGCCTGTGCGCATGCATGAATGCCTTTTAAGTGATTTAGGTTAGACTTACGATAGGGAATACGAATCCGTAGGAAATGGTCATCCAAAGCTTCCACCTTAAACTTATGGGAGCGATTAAAGGGTACAAAGCGATTTAAACTATAAGATAAGAGCCATTGATGCCTCTTACTGGTTTTGGCTTTTTGAAAAAGGGAACTTAAGTCCATCAGGTTTGCTTTACGCACGAATATACAAAGACGATTGTATCTTCGTTGCATGAATCCTTGCCTGATTATCTTGGCCTCAGAACCAACCGTGGCGACCACTCTGGGTACAATCCTTGCGCTCACTATGGCGCTTTTTCTTTTTGTACTTATGCCTATTTATAACCTTCTTCAAGGGCGCCGAAAATACAGACCAAGAAAGCTCCAAGAGCGCTATCGGAAGGCCATTCTAAATCTGCAGTATTATCAGAAACTGAACCCCAAACAGAAAAAGCAATTCGAAATTCGAATTCAAAAATTCA